>CAJWOS010000388.1 GCA_913044235.1 uncultured Pseudomonadota bacterium | reverse complement strand
TGAATGTGACGACCACGCCGTCTTCTGCCGCCACGACATCCACCACCACGTTGTCAACGAAACCGCTGCGGTAGATGGCTTTGATGTCGCGCTGGATGGTGCGGGGGTTGGCGAGCGCACCGGCACGCGTGGCCATCACCGCGAGCATCGCCGCCTCTTCGACGTTCCGCAGTCCCACGAGCCGCACGTCACTGATCCGGCCTTCTGCAGTGGCAGGGGCGGCGGCGTCGAGGGACTGAGCGAAGGCTGTGGTTGGAGAACTCCACAGGCCGGCGCAGAGCATCAGCCCAAAGAGGGGCCGAGTGGATGGGCTCATGCTGAACCCCCCACCGTTGCGGGCGCACCAGGAGCAAACTGACCGTCGACGAGACGAAGGCACCGCTCGAAGCGGTCCGCAATCGCCATGGAGTGCGTCACGACGATGAGCGTGGTGCCTTCTTCTGCGTTGAGTTCCATGAGCATTTCGAAGATGTCGCCCGAGGTGCCGGGGTCCAGGTTGCCGGTAGGCTCGTCAGCAAGCACGAGTGAGGGCCGCCGTACGAGCGCCCGTGCGATGGCTACGCGCTGTTGTTCGCCGCCAGAGAGCTCGCCGGGCTTGTGTCGGAGACGCTCTCCGAGCCCCACACGTTGCAGGAGCTCCGTGGCCCGTTTCCGAGCGGTGGGCATGCGGTCGCCGCCGATGAGGGCCGGCAGCATCACATTGTGCAGGGCATCCTGGTCGGGCATGAGGTGGTGGAATTGGAACACGAAGCCGATCTCTCGGTTGCGCAAGGCATCGAGCTCAGCATCGCTGCGCGAGAAGACCCGCCGGTCGCCGAACCATATCTGGCCACTGGTCGGTCGGTCCAATGTTCCGAGGACATGGAGGAAGGTAGACTTCCCAGAGCCCGACTGGCCCACGATGGCGACGCGCTCACCGGAATGCAGGTGAAGGTCGAGGTCACGCAGCACCTTGAGCTCTTGCCCGCCCTTCTCGAAGGTCTTGCAGAGGCCTTCCACTCGAATGTCGAACCCTGCGCTCATTCGTACCTCAGGCCTTCGACCGGATCGATCCGAGCGGCGATTGTGGCCGGGTACAGCGTGGCCGTGAAGCAGATCAGAATCGCAGAAACTGCGACTGCAGCAACGGTCTCGGGAACGATGACCACTGGGAGCGTGTCGAGGTAGTACACGTCGGTGTCGAGCGGGAAGCGGTAGTTGTCGAGCCCAACGCTGCCGGCGAGCCCCAGAATGGTGCCGATGGTGGTGCCCACGATCCCAATAATGAGACCCTCCAGCATAAACACCCGGCGAACGGTGCTCTTGCTGGCGCCCATGGCGCGCATGATGGAAATTTCTCTCGCGCGGGTCACGACCACTAGGATGAGAGAGCCCACGATGTTGAGGCTGGCCACGAGCGTGATCAGGCTCAGGATGAGTCCCATCACGATCTTTTCGAGCTTCAGCGCCGCGAACAGGCTCGCATTGAGGGTCTGCCAGTGTCGTGCGTAAAAGGCGGTACCAAGGGTCTGTTCGATTTCTTTCGTGATGCCGCTCACATCATCGGGGTCGTGAACACGCACCTCGATACCGCTCGCCACATCGTCGGTCTGCAAAAACGCCTGTGTGTCGGCGAGGGTCATGTAGGTCCACTTTGTGTCGTATTCGTACATGCCCGAGTAGAAGACCCCAGCGATGCGCACGGGCTGGACGCGTGGGACGGGCAGTCCCATGGGGCCGACGCCACCACCGATCGGGTTGATGACATGCACGCGCTCGCCGGGGTACACCTTCAGCTGGTCTGCGAGCTCCTTACCGATGATCATGCCGGGGAGCTCGTCTGTGTCGGAGTCGGGCTGGGCGACCGCTCGGGGTGGGTTTCCGAGGGTCTCGAGCACTTCACGCTGTTCTTCGGGTTCGCCAATCTCGCCTGCAGGTCCCAACACAAGGTTCGAGACCACATCGGTGACGCCGTGTGTGCGGTTGGGGTCGATGCCCTTGAGAACCACGCCGGCGCTGCCCCACGAGGAGCGGAGCATCGCTTCGGTGTAGAGGAACGGGGCCGCTGCATCGACTTCTTCGAGCGCTGCAACCTGATCGGCTTTCTCCCCGTAATCACCGAAGTATCCGGTGAATGACAGAGCCACCACATGGGCGTTGCTGCCCAGGATCTTCTCTCGCAGGTCGATCTCGAAGCCCTCCATCACCGACAGCACCATGATTAGTGCCATCACGCCCACGGTCACCCCGCCCATCGAGATGAGCGCGATGGCACTCACGCCGGCATCGTGTCGGCGGGAGCGGAGGTGGGAAAGGGCGACGAGTAGGGCGAAGCGCATTCAGGAGTCGCCTTCCGTGGCATCTGCGGCGGCGTCGGCCGTGGGATTCTGGGGCTTCAAGGTGGGGAACAGGATGACGTCGCGAATGCTCATGTTGCCGGAGAGCAGCATCACCAGCCGGTCGATTCCGATCCCTTCACCCGCGGTGGGCGGCATCCCGTACGACAGCGCCTTGATGTAGTCGGCGTCGAAGTACATCGCTTCCTGGTCGCCAGCATCTCGGGCAGCCACCTGCCCCAGGAACCGTTCTTGCTGGTCAATGGGATCATTCAGCTCGTTGAAGCCGTTGCCCAGCTCCATCCCGCACACGAAGATCTCAAAGCGATCCGTGAGGGTGGGGTCGGCGTCGTTTCGGCGCGAAAGCGGAGAAATCTCGGTGGGGTAGCCCATCACAAAGGTGGGCTGGATGAGGTTTGGCTCCACGTATTCGTCGAAGAATCGCTCGAACCACTTGCCCATGGTGGTGGGCAAGTCCGGATTCTTTTCGTCCTTGGGGTGGTCTTGGAGCCAACGCGTCCGCAGCGCATCCGGGTCGCGGACCTGCTCGGCCGAGAGTCCGGTTGCCTCTGCGATGCCGGTGGCCATGTCGAGACGGCGGAATGGCGCGCCGAAGTCGAGGGTGTGCTCGCCGAACTGCACTGTGGTGCCGCCGGTGGCCTTTTCACAGACTTCGCGGAGCAGCGCCTCGGAGAGGTCCATGAGATCCTCCCAGTTGGCGTAGGCCCAGTAGAACTCGAGCATCGTGAACTCGGGGTTGTGCTTGGTGCTCACCCCCTCGTTGCGGAAGTTCCGGTTGATCTCGTAGACCCGCTCCATCCCGCCCACCACGAGCCGCTTGAGGAACAGCTCGGGAGCGATGCGCATGTAGAGATCGATGTCGAGGGCATTGTGGTGAGTAATGAACGGTCGTGCGCTCGCACCGCCCGGAATCACCTGCAAGATGGGGGTCTCGACTTCCACGAAGTCCCGGGCTTCAAAGAAGTCGCGGACCGCCCGCACCACTTTGGAGCGGAGCTTGAAGGTCTCACGGCTCTCGGGATTGATGAAGAGGTCGACGTACCGGTGACGATTGCGGAACTCAGGGTCGGTGGCACCCTTGTGCTTGTCGGGGAGATTGGCGATGCACTTCGCAGCGAGCACCAGCTCCGACGCCCGCACCGTGGCTTCTCCAGTGCGGGTGCGCATCATCCGCCCGCGAACCCAGACGTGGTCGCCGGTGTCGAGCTTCTTCCACACCTGGTTGAACACGCCTTCAGGGAGGCTGTTTTTGCGCACAAAAACCTGCAGACGGCCGGTGCGGTCCTGCAGGCGAGCGAACCCGACCTTGCCCATCTCGTTTTTGAACATCAGGCGGCCGGCGAAGGTGACCTCGGTTTCATCGGCCGACAGGGACGCGTCGGTGCGATCCCCGATGAGGGCCAGCACTTCGGCGGTGGTGTGAGACACGCGCAGGTTGTGCGGAAACGGGGTGACACCGGAGTCGCGAAGGACATCCAGCTTCTGCAGTCGGCGGGCATCGAATTCGTACATGGCCAGGAGGTCCGGTCGGGTGGGGGAAGCGGCGGCGCGGTGTAACCGGTCGACCGGTGCCGGACCGGTGAGCAGATGCCCGACAATGTGGTGCGGTTGGTGCGCCGTGAGTGAACGGCGTGGATAGAAGGCTCGAGTGCTCGCCAACACGCCACGGCCCAAACCGCCTCCCTCCGCGCCTGGAGTTCGCTCTGGTGCCGGTCTGGCGCTTATTTTCGCGATCGGAACCATCGTGATGGCGCTCGACCGTGCGGCAGGTCGGGCAATGTGGGGACTCTCGAGGGGCGCAGCCGTCGAGCGAACGTGCGCTGACTTTGATGACCGCGACTTGGACGTCCAAGTGGGGCATGTCGTGCTCACGGGCTGCGAAATGCACGTAGACGTGTCGTCGGTCGTCTTTTCTGGGCCGGATCTTGTCACGGCATACGTGCCGCTGCAGGTCGCTGGCCGACCGATGGTGTCGAACCCCATTTTTTTGCTGCGCACGAACGATCCCGACTTCCTTGCCACGCTCATGCAGCTGCTTCGGGACGACCCCGAAGACCCTCATGTTTGGTTGCGCGAGCGACTCGACCTGGACCCTGTGCGGATCGACAGCACGGTGCTCCGGGGGCGCCACTTGGCGGCGGTGGATGCGGAGCACCTCGAGCGACATCAGACACACCTGGCCGCAGATGCTGTGGTCATTGCCGACCGTGCGTCGCTGCCTTCTCCAATTCCACCATTGTGCGTGGGTCTCGGGCTGGGGCTGCTCGCGCTCTGGGGTCTCGTGTTCCCGCCGTCTGGGATCACCACCGGCGTGGGCTCCCGCGACGGGTCACGCCTGGGGTAGGTGCCTGGGGGGGGCACTGTGCCTGTGTTTTCGGGATGCGCCTACGCCCACCAGGAGGAGGATGCACCCGACTGCGAAGAGCTGCTGACCACGGATCCAGCCATCGGGTCGGTAGTACAGAGTGGCCCCAGCGTGCCCACTGGGGATCGAGAGTCCGAGCGCGTTTCCGCCCACGCGGATGGGACGACCTGTCGAGCCGTCGGCCAGACGCGCCCGCCAGCCCGGCGCCCAAGACTCGGCAACCACCAGGAGCGCATCGTGCTCCAGCGGCTCCCAGCTCAGCTCCATTTTCGACGCACCGTCCCAGCGACGGGTGACCGGACCCGGCTCGGTCTGGTCGGACTCGAGGCGTGGGCCATCCGGCTCGACCGGCAGGATGTGTCGGCTGCGTCCGGCGCGGGTCAGCCACCGTAGGGCCTGATCGGGAGTGCGAAGTGGCACCGTGGTCCCGGCCAGCCAAGCCGAGGGCCCGGGCGTGGGGTTTCTCCAGGCGTGGAGCGGGGCCGCGTCGGACAGCTCAAGAGGCTCCCATCCCGATGTCTCCGCCCAGTGTGCGGTCGCTTCGAATTGGTCTGGGAATGCCAGGACCACGCGCACGTTCCACCACTCGAGCAGCGGTGCGGGGGGAAGCGTGTCGACCGGATACCAAGGACCTCTCGGGCGCGGAGATAGAGCAGTCATCAGGCGATGGGTGTCGGTCGACACGGGAAGGTCGTAGCCTCTGAGGTCGCGCAAGCCGGCGAGGGCGGCGGTGTTCGGTTGCGCGGCCCAGTCCACACCAAGGACCCGTCCCTCATGTGCTGCCGCTTGAATCGCCGACACCCAGGACGCGGGTTCCGGAGCATGGTCGGAGCCAGGACGGGTGTGCTGATCGGACCATCGCGCTGCGGTTCCAGTCGCGAGAATCATCAGCGGGAGCAGCCACCATACCTGTGGCCAGCGACGCGTGCCGGCCATCGCACCGTAGGCGGTCGGCAGACACCAACCAACTGCCACCACACTTGCGAGGCGTCCGTGGGCGATTGGCCCGGGCAGGCCGAGAACGGAAGCGACCGTTGCCAGGAGCATCCCGGCAGTCACCCCCAGCAGCAGACCGCGATGGTTGGAAGCTCGGAGTCCGAGGAGTCCCATCAGTCCGAAGAGCATCGCCGCGAGACCCGGATGAAGCTGCCCATCGGCCCAGGCTCCCTGGCCAGTCCAGGTCTCGGTGGCCGGATGTCCCCACCATCCCGGCCACACAAGGTCGAGGAGCAAGGTCGGCTCGAGCGTGCCGCCCACCCGGGCGGTCATCGTGGTGGAGCGCCCGACTTGTTCCCAGAAGGGCATCCAGATGGGGGCGGCCAGGAGGATGCCGGAGCAGGCCCCCAGGACCGTTCGCCACGAGCGGCTCCGAAAGAGCCACCACGCTGCACTGATGCCGCCCACATGGGCGAGGGTGCCGGGGTGACCGCCGGTGCAGAGGCCGGCGGTGACAAAGGCCATCAGAGGGAAGCTTCCGCACTCCAGAGCGTAGAGACACCAGGGGAGCCACACGAAGGTGGACGCGTGGGGGTGGAGCATCCAGACGGACAGGTAGGGCGTGGTGACCGCCACCGCACTCGCAGTGATGATGGGCGTGATGCCACAGTCGAACAGTCTGCGGGTGAGCAGTGCGACGCCGACCGACAGCCAGGTGAATAGCCATGCCACACCGAGATCTTGTGCCATCCCAGGAAACTTGGGGAGCAATACTCGCAAGAGGGTGACCGGAGACAGCGGCCGGCTCTGTGCATCGCCCAGGAGGGGAGCTCCGCCGTACAGGTCGGGGTTCCAGAGCGGCGCTCGACCTGCGCGCAAGGCCTCGATGGTGCGCTGATCGAGTGCGGCAAACTGCAGCGCGGGGTCGGACAGGTGCGGATGCGTCACCCGGCCCCGCTCCTCGCCGTCCTGGAACAATGGGTGGACCGACAGGTGGTCGTCTGCGCTCACCACACGCGGGCCGGGAAGGGCGCCGGGGAATCGGATGCCCATCGCCAGGATGGCCACAGCAAGTCCCAAGAGCACGGTGCGCGCGGTGGTGGGCGAGCGGCTCACGAGGTGCGGTACACCCGCGGGACCCGGGTGTTGATGTTGGTCAGCACCTCGTAGGGGATGGTCCCGGCCGCGCTCGCGAGCGTCTCGGCGGAAATGACATGGCCTTCGCTCTCTCCGAGGAGGGTGACGGTGTCGCCATTCCAGGCGCTGTCACCGCCAATATCGACCAGCAGCTGGTCCATACAGACACGCCCGACCACGGGGTAGGTCCGGCCCCGAAGGATGATGCGCCCGGTGTTGGACAGAGCGCGGAAGTAGCCGTCGCCGTAGCCCACGGGCACGGTCACGATCCGGGTT
>CAJWOS010000387.1 GCA_913044235.1 uncultured Pseudomonadota bacterium | reverse complement strand
CAGATCGGCGACTTGCGGCAAGTCCCTGGCTCAGCGGGCTTGCGCGCCGCACGTGCTCAGCGCCGACGACGAAGCCATGCAAGTGGGGCGAGCCAGACGAGCCATCGGAATCCGGCGGGTTCGTCTCCCACCGCACAGCCGCATTGCCGCTTGCCGGCCGCCGGCGTTCCGCTGCCGTCTGCATCAGACAGGCGCCCGGTGTCGGTGGGATCGAGCTCGGTGTCTGAAGCTCCAGTGTCGCCCGGAGCAGCAGTGTCCCCCGGCTCCGGATCGGCTTCTCTCGACACGGTCACCCGGTTCTCACCGTCGGCAAGGTCCAGCTGAAACGCCTCCTCGGGGTCTGCCCGAGCCACGATGGCATAGGTCCGCGACTCCCCAGGCGCGAGGGGCAGGCTGTCGAAGTAACTTCCAGCACCGCCAGGGGTGGCATCGACAAGCTCGAGAAGGGTGGTGGCCGTCCCGACCTCTTCCAGCGTGTCGCCGCTCGCCGCCACAAGGCGCACAGTGTCGAGCGGCTCGATCCATGGGTTTTCCCAGGCAACCTGTACGCGGAACTCGGCATCCAGCTCTGCGGTGAGCTGCATGCGACGGTAGTGGCCTGGGATGTCGCCCAGCTGCACCACACACACATCATCGAGGTGCCAACCACCGAACTCGAGTCCCGCATCGCTCTGAAGGGTCCAGTGCAGCACCACCGAACCATCTTCGATCACCTGCGGTGGAAGCGATGCAAGCTCCACCTCTACGAGATTCCAGTCTGTGTCAAGCATGTGGTCGGAGCCGCTGTCCGATGACCGATTGCGGAACACCCGCATGTCATCGATCCACCACTCCGCCCGGTCGTATCGACCGTCTTCCACCGTAAGAAACCGCTGCCAGGTGAGGAGCGCCATCCGGCCTTCGGGCACGGGAATGGGAGGAGACGACAACGACTGCCGGTTCTGCTTTTCGTACAGCCCCGCCACGTTGGTGCCCATCACAAAGCTGCCGGATGCCGCGGACTCCGGAACAAACGCCTCCCCCGCGACTGGCTCGGCCACTTCCCACTGATCGGCAAACGCTGCATCTGGCTCCCACGGGAATCCCCCACCGTGGACCCAGTCCGCGGGCTCGCCCCCCTCAAAGTCTTCGCACCACACCGCCTCGCGATCCCCGACCCGAAAGCTGTAGACCCCCTCCAGCGTTCCGCCATGCGTGCGGAAGACCTCCGCGCCGTCACTCGTGCGGGCTTCGATGAAGTAGTGCACCTGCGTGGTGGCCAGCTGCCTTGGCAGCACACCGCTCCATGTGGTGCCCGTCGTGGCATCGAAGGTAAGCGGCAGCGGTTCCCAGTCGTCCCAGATCGAGGGGTCGTCCTCACGGGCGTCCCCCACGCCCGGCACAACATCAAGGGGGCCGGTGCTGTAGTACAGCTGTACTGCGTCCGGGTCGAAGTCGGAGCAGTCTTTCGTGGGGTTGAAGAAGTCGAACGACACAGGGTAGTTCCGCGCCGCGCTCGACTGCGGCCCGAGCGGATCGTGCTCCAAAACCACGACGCCCAGGGGACCGGGGCCCAAGCCATGCTGTTCGAGCAGCGTGACCAGCTCGCAGGCGTGGGGCGTGCCGTTGGAGAGATCTCCATCATCGTCGTCTGCCAGAATCACCGCCTCGTGGAGATCGGTCAGGGTGGGTCCCTGCTCCAGTGCACCCAAGAAGACCCGATCCGCGCGCTCCGTCCCCACGGTCTCGCCATCGGCGGCGACCCATTGCGAGCGCAAATTCCACAAGAAGCTGCCCCAGATGCGGCCATCGTTATGCACCTGTCCAATGGCGTCGTCGGGGTAGACCCGGTCGGTCTCGAGCTCGCGCACGAAGTCGCCGCGCTCATTGCTGTTCAGTCCCACGATGGGGTCGCCATTGATCGTGGCCGACACGTAGTCGGCAGACCCCTCGGATACGTCGCCCGCGAAGGTGCCTCCAGCGAGGATGTAGTGGTGAATCCCGTGGCCGATCTCGTGGTAGATGACGTCGGCGATGCGGCCGAAATTGTAGCAGGAGTCCTCGTACCCAACGTAGAAGTTGATCGTGCCGCTCGTGTAGTAGGCATTGCAGGCCGATGAGCTGATGTCGACATCTGCGTAGACCTTCTCACCCAGCCAGGCGTGCGACGGCCAGCGGTCTGCGAGCCAGTCGAAGGTCAGGGGTGCGTGGTGCAGCACGCTCGCACTCGCCTTGGAGAGGTCCTCGCCTCCCCGCAGCAAGGTCACGCCGCTTCCATCGGGACTCAGCTCCCGAGGAGACTGCACCGCACCGTCCTTGCGAATCTCCAGCGCCGGACCATCAAGGAAGACCAGCAGATCGCCGGACAGGCTGTGGGAGCCATCGTCAGCCGTGGTGTCGGTGCCACCGCCGAGGTCCTCTACATACAGCTGTCGAGCAGGGCTCTCGATGTAGGGATCACCGATCGTGCGCGCGAGATGAGAGACCTGCACGTCATCGTGGTGCCGGGTGCTGTAGCGATACACCATGGTGCCCGCCCGGTCGGTATACGTGACCACATCATTGGCTTCGGTGCGCGTGACAAGGTGTGCAGACACTCCATCCGCCGGCCCCGTGCCCGGCTTGGTGGCTGTCCAAGTGGGAAGCGGACGCACCAGCTCTCCCGGCAGCGGTATGTCGAGGCCGGAAAACGGCGTCAATCGCACCCACACACCGCCGATCCGCTCCTGCTGCACAGACAAGAGGATCTCATCGCCCTCCACCGGTGCGCCCTGCCAGCGTCGGGTCCATCGCAGCCAGGTGCGGTCGGCACGAACCACGGGCTTGGTCGCCACCAGCTCGGTCGGGTCGATACCGGCCAAAACGGCGATGTCTTGAACCAGTTCATCTGCGCGCCCCACGGCCACACCCGGTGCCCAGAGAAACCGCGGCGTGCCGGTTCGTGGGTCCCACCGTGCTGCCCAGCCGGCCCCCCACGCACGCCGGAACGCCTTCCATCTCGGGGCGTTTGTGGAACGGAGCGCGGCGTGCCGACCCCGTGCAAGGTGCGGAGCAGGCGCCCCCACCGGAAGCATCGGTTCTGAGGAGACACCCGGTTGCCACGGTGTAAATCCAACCAAGAGGAGCACCGCAAGCATCACGCCTCCGAGTTCACCATGTGCAGAGCGCTGCGTTGGGACGGGAAGAACCCAAATCCGGCGCGCAGTTGTCCCGCGACCCTATCCGATCCACACACCGATGCGCGGTGGCCGGCACCGAGTGCAGTCGTCCGTCGGTACCTTCGACTCAGAACGGGCGGGTATCCGCCACGCTGTACCAGATGTCGCCATCCCAGCTCAAGCGGTCATCCCAGGCTCCACCGCGTGGATAACGAACGGACTCGCCTTCACCGCAGCCGTAGCAGGTGTACCAGTCACCCGCCGGGTCGTGCACAATCCAGTCGCTTTCGTCGTAACCGACCAGAACGGCGATGTGCCCGGCACCGGTCCAGTACCCATGCACGATGACCGGACGGCCGGAGTCCAACCAGTCGCGCAGATCAGCCCGCGTCCCTTGCGTAGACCAACGGGTCTCCAGCCCCTCCCAGCTGAGCAATGCAGCAATCCCGGAGGGTGACTGACCCTGGGCCTTTCCGTACCGAAGGTAGAGCTCGTCGGGAGTCCGTCCACGTCCCCCCCAGTACTCCAACACCATCGCGGTGGATGTGAGCCCGCAGGTTGCCGATGGCTCATAGGCATTGTCGTACTGGTAGAAGTACGGCACGCTCTCCACGCCCGTAGCCGGCCCGATGGGCGTGATGGTACGCTCTACGGTCGCCACGAGGGTACCGTCTTCGGCAAAGCCCTCCGCCAGGACCGTGCGCGGCCGGTCGGTGCTCGAGAACGTGTAGGACACCTGCCAGCCATCGGTGTCGACATCCCAGCGCACCATCTCCCATCCTTCGGAGCTCAGCCGAATCGAGTCGATCGCCTCGCCGGTGAGCGCAAACGTGACAGGGTTGTCCACCGAAGCGCCCGCTGCTGGCGATGCAAAGTCGAGCCATGGCTCCACCACGGGATCGGGATCGGACTCGCGCTCCGGCTCGCTGCCATCACAGGACCGAATCCGAAGGGCATCGGCCACCACGAAGTGGCCGGGCATGTCCCATCGCGAAAGCAGCACCACCGCCTCACCGGCGGGAAAGTCCGCATTGAAGAGGGGCTGCCAGCCACCGCCATCGACCGTCTGGTCGACCACCCGACGGGCGAGCTCACGCCCCTCCCCATCCACGGCCACATAGGTGGCCCGACTCGACCGGTTGCCTTCTGCAGTCCACCAGGCCGCGATACTCCGACATCCGCCGTCCGGCTCCTGCCACCAGTACTCAGCGGGATCACTCGACTCGATGGTGGGTGCCACGAAGTACCCCGGCCCAAAGTGTCCGGGCGTCGAAGCCGACTCCCACCAGGAAGACGAGGCCCAAAATCCCGCGCCGGAAAACATCGGCCCTCCGGGATCGATCACCCGGTCGCCCGGCGCAACGTCTTGGTCGACCGCCGTGGGCTCGCTCTCGGAAAGCGCATCACTCACCACGCTCGGCGTGCGTTCCGAAGTGGCCAGGGGGCTCTGAACACACGCGGTGGAAAGCACTATGGCACTCAATCGCAGCCAGATCTTCCCAGTCCGCTCGCTGCCCAAAGTCTGACGTGCCATGCCTCACCTCCGGTGCTGTAAATATATCGAACGTTCGATATTCAGACAAGTCTGCACAGCGTTTTTCTACCTCCGCCAATCCCGACATGCGGACAGCAATCGCACTGACGAATGTTTTCGCGAAAACACCAAGCCGGCGGAAATGTCGACCAAGCTTCGACGAGGGCTCATCCATGGTCGCGCACGACGTGTCATCACCGTGCCAGCGATTTTGGATACCTTTCGCCGCGGTCCTGTATATAGTCCCGCCATGTCTTCTCACAGCCAGTCGAAATCACCGGCCCCCACAGCGGCGCCGGAGCCAGCGTCAAGCACGCGGCCGACCGCTGGTGGGAGCAACTCGGCTCGAGCGGAAGCCCTCGCGGCTCGCCTCCCCGCACCGATCCCGGCCGTCGGTTCACTCGACTACTACGCACTTCGGCATGCAGACTTTGCCGATCGCCACGCTGCCAGCGGCTCCTCCCCTCCCGATTATTACCTCGGCTATGGCGACAAGTACGTGCGCCGCTTCTCCCATGAAGTCGCGCCACTCCTGAGTGCCGCCGGACAGACCTGGCTCGTAGACGTGCGCCAACGGCTCCAGGTAGCCATTGAGTCCGAGCGAGAGCGCGACCCGGCCGCCTTCGACACCCTCGAGCTGGATGGTGCGGCCTTCCGCTCCTTTGCGTTCGACACCCACCCAGAGTGCTACTGGGCCGCCGGGCTTGGTGAGCTGCCTCTGGCCGACCTCCTCACAATCGGGCTCACACCCGACACGCCCGACCTTTTGTCCTTCGACGGACTCGGTCAGGTCGCAGACATCGCCGGCCGACTCCTCGGCGCATGGGGCAGCGAAGCCCTCGATGTGGTGCTGTGGGACGGCGCCGCCGACCGACTGGTGCAGCATGCATACGCAGGTCTCTTGGTGGTGGGTGACGGCATCAATCACATCTTCGGTGACGGCGCGAGTGAGACACTCCGAGGGGCGGCCAGTGCTGTGGGGGCCACCGTGGAAAGCCTCGCACAAGACATCCACGGAGCCATCGCAGGCGCCCTGACCGTCGGTCGAGACGCGCATGATCGGATCTGGGGCGATGGCGCCACCGACGAGGCCCTCGGGCAGGCCCGCATGGCTGCTCAGCAAGGTGTAGAGCGCGTCGAAGATGGCTTCGAGTGGCTCCAGGGGCTTGCCGACAGCCTCGCTCCAAGCGCACGCAGCTGAGACTGGGCGACCCAGACCCACCAAAATTACGGATATCTGCGTAATTCCACGACATCGGGAGCACACCGGTGGCGCCCACCCGTCGAAGGGCGTACATAACAGCCGTTCCAACCGCCCCATGCGCCACGGACTGCTCCATGTGGTTCCTCCTCCCCACTCTCGCTTTCGCTGCCGAACCCGATGTTCTCGGTGCCGACACACCCTCGCGCGCTCCCCGCAGCGAGCAGTGGGATGTCTCCGGCACCGCGCGGGTCCGTCACGACCAGCTTCGCGTCTCTGCCGTCGACGAGCTGCGCACCGCCCCAGATGTTTCGGGCTGGACTAGTGGTCGCATCACGACCCGTGCCGCCTTCACGCCGGAGCGCTGGTCCGTCCGGCTGGGTGCTGAGGCGCTCACCGGTGGGTGGTTCGGCGACACGACCACCCTCGGTACCGAAGCCACCGTTCGTCCCGCTCCCCATCCTCGCTACGGCGAGCAAGACCGCACGGTCTTTCTGCGCGAAGCCCAGGCCGCCTATCGAGGCCAGCGACTCCAGGTGCAGGCCGGCCGGACCAGCTTCTTGTGGGGCACAGGCATGCTCGCCAACGACGGAGGCTTCGCCGCACCCACCGACGACGCCGGATTCGGCGGGCAAGACTTTGGAGACCCCTGGTCGGGCAGCGTGGTCGACCGGGTCGCCGTGTCTGCCACCCCATGGCGACCGAACACAGAGGCAGGTGCTCGGCGCGGACTCGGCGCTGCCGTTCGCGCCCTCGCTCGCGGCGGCAGCACCAGCTCCTTTGAGCGTGGAGCTTATTGGTGCTCCTTTGCCAGCGGCCACGGCAGTACGCATCGCGGTTTGTGATATTCCCTTCGCGGCAAAGCCGCCGATTAGGTTGATTGGATCGAGCAGGACAGACGTCGCGATGTCGCCCGCCGCGCCGAAGCCACGCCCGCCTTCTTGGTAGAAGAACGGTAGGCCATCCCACACTTTGGACAGACGAGCGTTTCGTGATTTTTCTGCTGTGCTTGTGCCGCCGCCTTCGTAGTAGCGCTGGGCTGCACCCATCGTGTTGAGCTGCGCCCAGAGCGACTGCGTCCGGGCGGCGCTCGTCGAGGACGACCACGCGCGGCGCGCGCACCTCATCTGCCGCCTCGCGGCGTGCTCCGAGGTCGAGGCCGAGGCGTTCGCCGACTCCGAGCAGGAGT
>CAJWOS010000386.1 GCA_913044235.1 uncultured Pseudomonadota bacterium | reverse complement strand
GTCTGCTGCTGCGTGGCGTGAGGCGCTGGATGCCGATCCGTCGAACCGGGATCTGCAGTGGGGAATGGCCCATGCGTATGCGGTCGAGGGCGATCTTGAGGCCGCGTTGAAGTTGCTGCTCACCATCGTTCGCGAGGACCGCTCCTATCGAGACGACGGCGCCCGGCTGGCGATGTTGCGCATGTTTCAAGAGGCGGGTGACCGGTCTGCATTGGCCCGAAAGTACCGACGAAAGCTTGAGATGACCCTCTTCTGAGCGTTTGTATGGGCGCATTGTCGTGCCGCCAACGCGAGGCGGGATCGGAGAATGCGGTAGCATCCCAGTCCACGAGGTCCACCGTGCTCCGTCGCATTCGAAAGGCTCTGCTCCGCTTGTCGCTGTCTGTGTCCTGGCGCAGTGGGTCGCGACGGATGGCGCCGATGTTGCGGCGCTTTGCGATGATCGAAGCCGACAGCAGCTGGCAGTTTCTGCGCGCTGCCGAAGTGCTGTCTGCTGGAGACTCCCGGGCCCAGATGTTTCTGCATGCGATGGATGAGGCCCACCAGGCCTCTCGGTTTCACGATGTGGCGAAGGCGGTCGATCCCACATCGCTGCGTCTCGGAGAAGCGAAGCGTCAGGCCTTGCTCACCGGTCCGGCTGAGCTCGGTGCCTTTCTTGCGTTGGCCGAAGTGGCTGATGTCGAGAAGAAGAACGACTACGGGGTGTATGCACGTGCGTCGGTCGACCCGGGGGCGACGGCGCTCTTCGAGTCGCTCCAGCAGGAGGAGGCAGCCCACGCCGCAGACACCCGTGCCCTGATGCAGGCTACGCTCGGATCGGCCGACGCGGTCACGGCATCTCTGGCGCAGGCCTGGCGGAAGCGCCTCTGGGACGGGTGGCTCCGCCTCGGTGCAGACACCAGCAACATCATCGCGTCGATCCTCATCAGCATCGTGTTCTTTCTCGCCGGACCGTTCTTCGCGCGGCGGGCTCGGAGCCGTGTGGCGCCCCGTCCGTTGCGGTCTCCGCACGCGCTGCCGGAGTCCTGACGATGCGTGTACTCGGGGTATCAGCACACTTTCACACGGCGGCCGCTGCTCTCATCGACAATGGCAGGGTGGTGGGTGCGGCCGCAGAAGAGCGCTTCACCCGGGTCAAGCACGACCCAATCTTCCCCGAGCGCACCATCGCGTGGCTGCTCGATGAAGCCGGAGTGCGGGGGGCAGATCTCGACCGGGTGGTGTTTTACGAGCAGCCTCACGTGAAGTTTACACGGGTGCTTGCCAGCACGCTGTCGACCTTTCCGCGGCATCATCGGTCGTTCGGGTCGGCCATGAAGCGATGGCTGGGTGACCGCCTGTGGACCACCAACAAGCTGTCTCGCATTCTCGATGTCCATCCCGACCGGGTTGGTGTGGTGGTGCACCATCGCAGCCATGCCTCGCAGGCCTTTGTGGGCAGTGGATACGATGAGTCGGCCATCCTCACGCTCGACGGTGTGGGCGAGTGGGACACTACAGGGCTCGGCCATGGGCGCATTCGCGACGGAGCCCTCGAGCTGAATGTGCTCGAGACCCATCGCTACCCCGACTCTCTGGGGCTGTTCTACGCTGCATTCACCACGTTTCTGGGGTTCCGGGCCAACTCGGAGGAATGCAGCACCATGGCGCTCGCGACTTTTGGTGAGCCCCGCTACGCCCCGGTCGTGCGCCAGATCTTGAAGGTGGGCACCGACGGGTCGTACCGCTTTGACAACTCGTGGTTCGACTTTGTCTCACTGGGACAGGCGCCCTTCACGAAGAAGCTCATCTCGGCGCTGGGCCCGCCTCGCACTCCAGGGATGCCGCTGCCTTTTGAGTCGTTTCGGATGCCAGGAGCCGAACCGGTGGCCCCGACCGAAGACCACCAGAGGTACGCCGATATCGCAGCCAGTGCCCAGCTGGTTCTCGAAGAGGCGATCCTGGGACTCGCCAAGCGCGCCGCCCGTCTCACCGGCTGCAGCCGGCTGTGCTTGTCGGGTGGAGTGGCGCTCAACTGCGTGGCGACCGCCCGGCTGCTCGAAGAGACGCCCTTCGAACACATCTGGATCCCGCCGGACCCGGGCGACGGTGGCGCTGCGCTGGGTGCCGTACAGCATGTGCTCGGTGAGCATGGTCAGCTGGGAGCGGAAGCCCGCTCCATCGGGCCGTACCTTGGTCGTTCGTATGATCCCACCCCGACACTGGACATGTTGACGCACATGGGGCCGGACAGCTGGTCTGCATACCGCCAGCCTGGACTGCCTCCGCCCGAGGCCTACACCTTGTCGGTGGAGCGGCTCTCGGGCGATGAAGCGGGCCTGATCGCTCGCACGGTCGACGATCTGCTTGCCGGTCGAATCGTGGGGTGGTTTCAGGGCGGGTTCGAGTTTGGCCCTCGCGCGCTGGGCAATCGCTCGTTGCTGGCCCATCCGGCCCGGGTGGAGACAGCCCTCAAGCTATCGACGCGTGTGAAGGCCCGCGCACCGTTTCGCCCATACGCATTCAGCATCGCCGAGGCCCATGCGCTGCGTGCCTTTCCACAGTGGAGCGACGGCATCCCTGCGATGGCACGGTGGATGCAGGTGGTGGTTCCCGTCTCGGCAGCGGTCCATGACCAGGTTCGAGCCACGCTCCACATCGATGGCACCACGAGGCCCCAGGTGGTCGCAGCATCCGACAATCCCCGGTACCACAAGCTGCTCACGGCATTTGGGCAACAGACTGGTCTTGCGGCGCTGCTCAACACGAGCTTCAATGCACGGGGCGAGCCGATCGTGTCCTCGCCCGACGAAGCGCTGATGGTCTTCGCGCGCACCGACCTCGACACCTTGGTGCTGGGCGATGCCATTTTGCGGAAGGTCTACTCCTGAGGGATCAGGTCTTCGATGCGGTGCGGGCGCTGTAGGGATTGGCGGGAACCGATGTGCCGGCAGCGCGGGCCTTTGCGCGGGCTTCCCGGCGTGCGCGGAGCTTTTGGGCCACGGCCGAAAGGGGATCGGTGACCGGAGCGGCCGGCATGGCAAATCCGGGCAGGCTCGGGGCTGCAGCGCGGTGCGGAGTGCCTTCGGTCACGCCACGTATGGGCTCGGGGTGCATGCGATGCAGATGACGCATGGCGGAGTCGGTGGCGGGCCCGGCGACGAGTGGCCGACAGAGCTGGAGTCCCCGACTGCGGATCTGGTTGATGTGAAAGCCTCCACAGCGGTCGGTTGCCGGACAGCGCTTGCAGCGCACGGACTTTGAGCGGTACCAGGTGGACACATGGGCGCGCGCGAGGGCCTTGATGCGAATGCGGCCGGTCTCGGGATCGAACATGTCCGCGCTGAGGCGGCGCAGGTCGGGCACCACAGCGGCGCCGGGTGCTCCGCAGACCGGCAGTCCGCTCACTGGAACGCTGAGATCGAGCCGGCTGAAAAATTCGGCCGGGTCGTGGATGTCGGTACCCACTGCAGAGCGCATGTGCTCGAACGACGGCTGATGGATGCGCAGATGGCCGGCTTCGTTGGCCTGGACCACGCGGTCTCGGTGCTCCAGCATCCACGGTGCCGTCGACTGGTTGAGGTGCACCACGATGTCGATTCCCGAGGGGAGTGCTTCGCCCAGCCATGCGGCGCAGTGGTCTGCAGTGTCGGCCACCAGGGTGGTGGGGGTGGGCAGTCCGGACGGAATCGGGCCAGGTTGTGCGAGGGTGAGCTCGAGGCCCACCCCGTTGGGAACGGTCACGTGTGCGAGCTCATGCCACTGGTCGAGCGAGAGGCCAAAGCGGGTGATGCCAAACGGCAGTGGTGTGGGCGCTGCAGCGATGGACTCTGGGGATCCGTCGGGCAGGGTCCAGACGTCGAACGCGTTGCGGGACTGGGCATCGATGGTGCGGTCCATCGTGTCGCAGAAAGGGGCGATGAAGCAGTGTGGGCATCGCTCGGATTCGCGGCAGTCGAGCTTGCGTCCAGTGTCGAGGTAGTTTCGAACCATGAAGCGTCGACCGTTGACCTCGTCGAGCATCTTGTGGGGATCCTGGATCAGGTCTTCCATGCCCTCGAGCCAGGGAACAGGGAAGCGATTGGTCCAGATCACGAACCGGGGGTGACGATTCAGACGGAACACCTTGTGGAGAACGGGCAGGTACTCCTCGGGGTCGTAGAACATCTCGTGTCGGTTGTCGTAGGCGTTGGACTGCGGAATCACATGGAGGAGATCGAACTCGGTGACGCCCACCGAGATGGCAAGCTCCACGATCTTGTCGAGCACTCCGACGTTCTGCTTGTTGATGACCACGTCGACGTTGACGATGGGGCCCCGTGGGTCGCGGATGGCGCGAATCAACGACTTCATGATGCGCTTGAAGGCACCGGGGGTCTGGGTGAGGTGGTTGTGCAGCTCTGCGGTGTGGCCGTGCAGGGAGAAGGTGATCTCTCCCAGCCCGGCATCCATACACGCGCGGTAGTAGTCCGGATCGGCGTAGCGGTAGCCGTTTGTGACGGTCTGCACCCGGTCGTAGCCGATCGACTTTGCGTAGCGGATGAACTCCAGGAAGCTGGGGTGAAGGCTGGCCTCGCCGCCGGAGATGATCACCTTGTCGGCCTTGAGCTCTTCACGACCACGGAGCAGGTCGGCCTTGACCTCTGACTCGGGCAGGTACACGTTCCGTGGCGTGTCGGCATCGAGGCAAAACAGGCACTTGCTGTTGCATGCGGTGACGGCACGGACCCAGTGCTTGCGACGGTTGGCGATGCTCTCTCGTTCAAGCATGGCCGCGGCGTTGGGCATCCGAGCGGATGGTGGAACGGTCATTGTGGGTCCGGAGGTGTAGTCGCAGGCTACCCGACAGGTCGTGGTTCGTCGCGTTTCAGTTCCGCCCTTCGGTGCAGCACGCTGCCAGGGCGGGGGTGGATTTCAGCGCAGCGCGAGTGCAGAGTCGAGTGCAGCCAGGCGGTCACGCATCCAGTCGTCGCGGTCCTGTGTCTCGCGCTGAACGTGGTGTTGGAGGGCAATGACCTGCCACGCGACCGTGCGGTCGCCATGTTCGTGGATGCACACCGCAAGCTGGGAGACCAGGTCGGCCATCCCGGCTGTCTCGGGGTGGGACTGGGCCCACTGCATCAGCTTGGTGAGGTCGCCGCCGGCAGCCACGTTGGCGCCTTCAGCGAATCGCTGCCGGGTCGCGGCGGCATCGCTGGAGGCGGCTTCGCCCAGAGCATCAGCCGCCCGTTTCTCGGTCTCTCGGACCACCATGTCGTCGTCCCAGGCAGGGTGGAGCTCACCATGCAGGCGAGCTTGGGCTTGGGCCCACTCTTGCGCTGCCTCCTGGAACATCTCGAAGTCTGCGGGAAGGGGGTGGGCGAGAGACTGGTATCTCCGCTGGGCGTCGCGGAGTGTGCGCCACTCGCTGAGGGCTTGTTCGGCACAGATGGCGTTGAGGCTGGGGCCGTCGTAGAACCGCTCGGTGGCCGGGGCGGGCTCGTAGGTGTTCTTGTCGCCACAGGAGCCGCAGGTGAAGGTGGTGGGTCGCCATACAGCACCGACCACGATGACGTCGCCACAGGAGCGACAGTCGCGCGGCTGGTTCCACTCCCGCGTCGCCGCGTCGAACAAGGCGCGAGCCGCGCTGGCCTGGGCGGTCACGATGGTGACCTGCCCCTCGTCAAAAATCTGAGCGTGTTGGGTTCGGTGGGTGCGGGCCTGCTCGGCGCGTTGCCATTCCAGGCGTTGCCGAGCGTCGCCGGTCTGTGCGGCCACCGCGCCTTCGTAGCTGGTCATGAGGGTGGAGTATGCACGCTGAAAGTGCCCCAGAATCTGGGAGAGTTGAACCTCGGCATCGGTCACGGCGTCGTCGAGACCCGGTCCGGCCGGGTCTTCGGCAGCTTGAAACGGAGCCACGGCTCGCTCGACGTCTTGTTTCCAGGCCGCAAGCGCGGTGCGGGCATCTGCAAGGGCATTTTGCCACTCGCTCAATGCGTTGGACGGGTCGGCCATCGGGGCGTCCGTTTCGGCCATGCGTGCTCCGGGGGAGATGGAGCGGAGGGTCTATTCCGAGTTGGCCGCGCGCTCCAGTGCCGAGCGTAGGGCTTGGGCGATCTTCGGCTGGCTCTCGTCGATCAAGCGTGCCCAGACCAATGGAGTCGCCTTGCTATCGAAGTCGAATCGGATGGGCGTTGAGGGCAGATCGCGGTGGAGGGAATGGAGCCACGAATGGATGTGAGGGGGCGGGGCGTTGGGCAGCAGGGCGCGGATCCCGACTGTGGCGCCGGTGGCCGCAGCCAGAGCGTGGAGCGCTGCCGCAGAGGCTTCGGCTTGGGTGCCATTGGCTGCAGGCTCGGAGCCAGCAGCGAGCGCGGGCGCCTGCAGCTCGGCTTCAAAGCGCGTGATGCCCTTGAGGCGAGAGAGCGAGCGACGAGACCGTCGGCCGAGTGCCGTGACGTCTCCGCGGACTGTGATCTCAGTGAAGCCGAGGCGGAGCAGCTCGCGCAGGAGGGCGTGGGCCTCGGGTCGAAGCAGATCCGCTCCAGCGCGAACCTGGAGGGGAGCGGGACCGGACTGTGCGAGGCGGACCATTTCCACCTTCACGCTGCGGGTGGTTCCGCTGAGCCCCATCTCCAAGGGTTTCTTGGGATTGCGACCCATGCGCTGGGTCTTGTCGCGCAGGACGAAGGTGCCGAAGCTGGAGCTTTTCACATTCTCGCCGCCAACTCGGCACCTACGATGACTTCAACCACGGTGCGTTGCTAAAAATTTTACCGAGACACAGTTGTCCAACCGTCGCCTTGAACTCCGGAATGTACCGGTCGGGGAGGTCGGGACTCGCCTCAAATTGGCGGACAATTGACAGAAAGAGGCGTCGTTGTTTGTAGGTTAAGGACTGGTACAATTGAAAACACATGACTATCAGTTGTTTGTTCATTGATATAGATTATGGAATAATTTTTTTTATTATGTCTACTAATTAATAATTATTGTCTCACAATTTTAAAAATGTTGGTGACCACATTCTACCAAACCTTCTCACCTCACACGTCCGGTTCCATCAGTGATGACGACGACGTCGTTTTGGCATCTATTCACTTTGACGTGAAAGAGGGTAGCG
>CAJWOS010000385.1 GCA_913044235.1 uncultured Pseudomonadota bacterium | reverse complement strand
TCGGTGTCTGCGGCATCACAGATCTCCGTGGCCGCGGGGTTGATGTCGGCGTCGTCGTCGTCGCAGTCGGTGTCGTCGCTCACGTAGCTGGCAGGTAGGTCGCAGGCACTGAGCGGGCTTGCGGCATCCCCATAGGTGTCACCGTCGGTGTCTGCGTAGGCGGTGGTGAAGGTGCTCGTATCCACGGAGCTGTCGGCGTCGTCGCTGAGCCCGTCGCAGTCTTCGTCGGTGTCTGCGGCGTCGCAGATCTCCGTGGCTGCGGGGTTGATGTCTACGTCGGCATCGTCGCAGTCGTCGTCGTTGTCGGCGTAGCCGGTGCCGGGGCAAGCGGTGACCGTGGAGCCCGTTCCGTAGTCATCGCCATCCGCATCGACGTACAGGTCCGTTGCGACGCCCACGGAGCGGTCGGTGTCGTCGCAGTCGTCGGCGTTGTCGGCGTAGCCGGTGCCGGGGCACGCGGTGACCGTGGAGCCTGTTCCGTAGCCATCGCCATCTGCATCGACGTACAGATCCGTTGCGACGCCCACCGAGCTGTCGCTGTCATCGCAGTCCTGGGGCGTGCCCGGGTCTCCGCCAATGTAGGCACCATCGCCGTCGTCATCAGTGTAGCCGTAGTAGACATGGACGCCTCCCGTGCGGGTGAGTGTGCTGTCCATGCCCCAGGGCTCGCCCACCACGAGGTCGGCGATGCCATCGAGGTTGATGTCGCCGGTGCCGTCTACAGAGTATGCAAACTCGGACCCGTAGTAGACGTTGGGTGCCTCGATGGCCACGGCGGAGGTGGTGTCGATGCCCGCGTATGAGCCCTCATACGTATAGACCCGGCCGCCCGAGAGCGGACCGAGCGCGGGGTATTCGGAGTAGGGGGCGCCCACGATGAGGTCGTCGTATCCATCGTCGTTTACATCGCCCGCCGGACTGACGGATGCACTGAGAAAAATCTCGTACCAGCCGCCCCCGGTGGGGTCGGGGTACAGCGTGGTGGCGATGGTGGTGTCGAGACCTGACCCGTCGCCATGATAGATGTCGATGGGGTATTCCCAGGTGCCGCGCTCCAGGACCTCAGCGGCGACATCTGCGTATCCATCGCCGTTCACGTCGCCGATGGCATAGACCTGCCCCCAGTTGTAGCGGGTGGCTTCGGAAATGACCGTCGCGCCGACGTTGGTGAGGCCCGCACTGCCGCCGTAGTACACGTAGCCTTGGTTGGCGGAGGAGTAGGCCGAGATGAACAAGTCGTCGTAGCCATCGCCGTCGATGTCGCCCGGGCTCGCCACGCTGTAGCCGAACTGCGCGGACCCCGACGGGGCCAGCCAGGTCTGGTCGGGTGCGTTGCTGATCGACGTCGGGTCGCCGTAGTGCACATACACGGCGCCATCTTCGGCGTAGACAAGGTCGTCGACACCGTCGTCGTTGTAGTCGCCGGGACCCGCAATCGTGAGCCAGGGAAAGCTACCGGTGGTGGTGGCAGGGTCGAAAGACTGGTCCACGGTCGAGCCCAGACCCGTTGCGCTTCCGGCATAGAGGCTGGCCTCGTAGAAGCCGGTGGAGAGATCCCGATAGGCGACGATGAGATCGTCGTATCCATCGATGTTGATGTCGCCCACGGAGCGAATGGCGTGGCGGAAGCCGCTGAGCTCCAGTCCGGTGGGCGCAATGATGGTGAGATCGGCCGCCGACGGCAGACCGTCTTCGGTGCCGTAGTAGACGTGGATGGAACCGATTCCGCCCACCGAGCTGCTATGGTTGACCCGCTCGGTGAACACGAGGTCGGAGTGGCCGTCTCCGTTGAAGTCTCCACCGATGTCGACGTCCTTGCCGAGCGGCAACGTGGCTGTGCTGCCGTAGAAGGTCTGTGCTGGGGTCGTCACCACCGGGTCGAGCGTCACGGGGAAGTGCGCATCGGTGGTGTCGACCGAGAGCAGGATCTGGGTGTCGTCGCCGCGCAGTGCAGTCGGAAGCACCCGGCCGTCAGCATCCCATGCGAGGGTGTCCTGAAGGACCCACAGGTCGCCATCTTCGCTGCGTAGACGGGCGGAGTTGGCGGTCAGCTGTGCATCGGCGACTCCGTCCAGCGCCAGCGCCACCTCGACGCGGTCGGTGGGCTCGGACGGGTCGATGGTGAAGCCGAGCTCCACGCCCCTCTCGAGGCCGACCCACCACACCTGGATGCCATCGTGCTCCTGCACGATGCTGCGCGGACAGGGCGTGGCCTGCGCGGAAACAATGCATCCGCCTTCGCTGGGCTCGACGGCCTCCAGCACCATCCAGTCCCCCGACGCGCGCCAGCGAAGGGGGCGGAGCTCGACTGGCTCCACTGCATTGGCTCGAGTCAGCGCTGCGCCGCTGGCTGTCAGCCACGCGGCAGCCCCTGCGTGGGGAATGTCTGCCCGGAAGCCATCGGCGGAGGCTTGAAGGGGTCGAGCATCCCGGTGGATGCGCTCGATGGCCACCTGCACGGCGTCGTCTGCGCTGGCGATGTGCGTCCACGCAAGGGGCGGACCTGCGGTCGGCTCGGGCGCACAAGAGCACAGGGCTGGGAGCATCAGGAGTCGGGTGGTCTTCATGGGGGTGCTCGCTGGGGTGGTGACAAGCCCGCGCCGCGGATGGGCGCAGTGGCCACTGGTGGCGATTGTATCCCCCCCGACGACGAGGAGGGTGATGCAGGATCGGGTGGGGTGCGAAAGCCGCCGCAGTCTTGGGAGTCTACGGTGTCGGCAGGGCCTGATGGAAGATCACTGACTCCGGGGGAAGCGGCGTGTCGCCCCGGATCAGGTCGGCAGCCTTCTCGGCGAGCATCATCGTGGGCGCGTAGATGTTGGCATTGGTGAGTGCAGGAAACGCCGATGCGTCAGCCACAAACAGACCATCGGTACCGTGGACCTCCATCGTGCTCGGGTCGACCGCACTCAGGGCATCCGTGCCCATTCGTGCGGTGCAGCAGGGATGCAGAGCGGTCTCGGCATCTTTGGCCACCCACTCGAGAATCTCTGCATCGGTCTGCACTGCTGGACCGGGGGAGAGCTCTCCGCCGCTGAACGATTCCAGCGCGGGCTGTCCAAGGATGTGGCGAACGGCCCGAATGGTCTCTACCCAGTCTCGTCGGTCTTGGTCGGTCGACAGGTAGTTGAACCGCAGGGCTGGGTGGACCCGCCAGTCGGGTGACTGCAGGCGCAAGGAGCCCACGGCATTCGACATCATCGGACCCGCATGCACCTGGAAGCCATGGTCGGTGTTTGGCATCGAGCCGTCGTAGCGAATCGCCAGGGGCAGAAAGTGCAGCTGCACATTGGGCCAGGCCTCGCTTGGGTTCGAGCGCAGGAACCCACCCGCCTCGAAGTGGTTGGTGGCCGCCGCCCCAGTCTTCGACCAAAGCCACTCGAGGCCCACCAGCGGCTGGTTGTACCACTTGAGTGCGGGCGCCACGGAGACCGGCTGGGTGCAGCGGTGTTGGATGTAGACCTCGAGGTGGTCTTGTAGGTGCTCGCCCACGCCCGGCACATCGGCCACGACCTCGATGCCATGATCTTGGAGGTGTGCGGCCGGCCCCACACCACTGAGCATGAGCAGGTGAGGGGTGCCGATCGAGCCTGAGCAAGAGATGACCCGACCGGCGCGGATCGTGCGCGGGATGCCGAAGTGGCGGTAGTTCGTGCCGACCGCCCGGTTCCCCTCGAACAGGATGCGTGTGGTCCGGGCGAGAGTCCGGACAGTGAGGTTTGGACGAGACAAGACCGGATGGAGATAGGCCCGCGCGGCGCTGAGCCGACGACCGCCCCGGATGTTGCGGTCAAACGGGGCCACGCCCTCCTGCCGATGCCCATTGAGATCGGTGAGGCGCGCGTGGCCCGCTTGTTCTGCTGCGGCGAAGAAGGCCTCGAAGAGGGGGTTTGTGCACGGTCCCCGCTCGAGCTGGAGGGGGCCGTGGGCGCCTCGGAATTCGTCGGGCTGAAGGTGGCTCTCGGCGCGCTTGAAGTAGGGCAGGCAGTGGGCATGGTCCCAGTGCTCCATGCCGGCCCCCTCGGCCCAGCGCTCGAAGTCGAGGGGGTTGCCGCGCAGGAAGATCATGCCGTTGATGCTCGAAGAGCCCCCCAGCACCTTTCCTCGTGCATGGGCCACTCTGCGTCCGCCCATGAAGGGCTCGGGCTCCGAGGTGTAGCGCCAGTCGTAGAGCGGGTTCCCCAGCGGTGTGGTGAGTCCAGCCGGCATGTGGATGAACAGGTCCCACAGCCAGTCTCGCCGACCTGCTTCGAGAACCACCACCCGGTGCGACGGATCTTCGCTCAGGCGATGAGCCAGCACGCAGCCCGCGGAGCCGCCGCCGAGGATGAGGGTGTCGCAGTCAGTGTGTGACACAGCAGACCCCCCTGGTCAGTGCCCCACGGCGCGAGCGTCCAGCGCTGCTGCCATCGACTGGTGGGCCATGTCTTCCAACCATCCGAGGTCTACCTGCTCATGTGCCTCACAGAAGAACCATGGCTCTCGGGAGTCGGGCTCCAGCATCACCCCGCGGCGGATGAGCTGCTTGCAGAACGCGGTGTAGAGCGGAGCGTCGGTCTTCTTCCAGTCGCGCCAGGAAAGCGGAACCGTCTCGGAAAAGTGCACGCCGAACATCGAGTCGGGTCCTGCAAAGGTGTGCTGCACGCCAAAGTGGGTAAACACCCGGCCCAGCAGCTCTCGGTGCTTGCGGCCTACCTCGAAGACGGTTTCGAGGGCGTCGGTCTCGTCGAGAATCTCGAGCGTGGCCCGAGCGGCAGACAGCGCGATCAGGTTTGCCGTATAAGTGCCCCCGTGGGTGACGCCGCCTGCATCGAAGGAAATCACATCCATCACCTCGGCCCGGCCGCCGAAGGCCGCCACCGGGTAGCCGTTGCCCATGGCCTTGGCGTAGGTGGAGAGGTCTGCGAACACACCGTAGTGCTGCTGGGCGCCTCCCTTGGCCACGCGGAAGCCGGTCTTGACCTCGTCCATGATCAAGAGGGCACCATGGCGGGTGCAGGCCTCTCGCAGGGCGCGCATGTAGTCGGGGGTGGCGGAGATGGAGCCGCTGTTGCCCATGATGGGCTCAAGGACCACAGCCGCTACGGGGGCGCCGTTTGCCAGGGCGTGCTCCAGTCCCGCCGCGTCGTTGAGCTCGATGAAGTCCACATTCTGCCGCGTAGACTCGGGCAGTCCGCCGCCGAAGGGCACCACTCCATCTTCATCCGAGCGCCACATCATCTCGTCGTAGAGTCCGTGAAACCCGCCCTCGACCACCAGGATGCGGTCGCGCCGCGTGAAGCCCCGAGCCACTCGAACCGCGCCCATGACCGCTTCGGTGCCAGAGTTGGCAAAGCGCATCTTCTCCACCTGCGGACACATTTTCTTGATGCGACGCACCACCTCAGTATCCATGGGCGTCGAGAAGCCGCACACCGTGCCGATGTTCTGGATGGCATTGATGACGGCGCTATCGACTCGAGCATCGCGATACCCGAGGATGATGGGACCATAGCCGAGGCGATAGTCGACAAAGGTTCGTCCGTCGGAGGCGGTGAAGCCGCCGCCTTGCAGCGACTCAACGAAGATCGACTCATCCCCCCAGAAACGGTAGGAGTCGAGCACGCCCATCGGCATGTGTTGCGTGGCTTCAGTGAGCAGAGTCGCGTGATCGGTGGCCATCGGCAGGAACCTCCGCAGGAGAGGGCGACTAACGTCGAGCTGGGATGCTTCACGCCGTGTACGAGTGCAGGGTGCGTCAACTCACGGCGAGAGACCGGCGAGCCGGCTGCCGTGGATGGGGTGTCGGCTGCGCCTGGACCGTTGGGATGAAGGGGACCCGACGGGGAACAGGGTGGAGTGACTCGGAGCGGTGGGGGGCGTCTGGGTGGTGGGCCGGCCCGAGCCGCCATGCGGTGCGTTTTATTCCCTGCACTCGTCGGGCATGTGGGCGCCGCTCACACCCGTGTGGAGGTCGACGATGCTGAATCCACTGGCATCGACCTCCAGGGTGGCCTCGGAGATCCAGATGTGTCCGCCAGCACCATCGGCCACCCAGGCTGTGATCTTGTGGGCCGTGGTGGGGGAGTTTACGATGATGAATAGACCATCGGCAGAGGTGTGCGGCTGGTCTCGGTTTGGGAACCCCTCCACGAAATACCGGGGTTCCTGGCCGGAGAGAACAGCGCCTTCCTCGTCGAGTGCCACCACTTGTGCACCCTCGATGGGCCGACCGCTGCAGTCCACCACTCGGCCGGCCAGGTTCCCCGCGCTGGGGTCGGGTGAGATGCCGAGGATGGATGGGATGAGTCGGTACAAGACCTTTGAGACGGACGGGAGCTCTTTGGTGGCGTCGGGTGTGGTCACCGCATGCAGCAGCAGTGTCGGCACCGTCTCGTCGAGCGCGGGGTCGGTCTGTACCCGGGTGGAATGGGCCTGGCACACCGGCCATGCCGAGACGTTGATCTCGCCATTGATGTCTGTGGTCGCAGAGTCGGCGCTGTCGCCGGTGGGCAGTGAGCTGTTCCAGAGGGTCACGGTGGCGTCGGCTACGACGGACGCGGTCTCAAAGTCCACCACGGTGATGGTGCGCCTCACCGCGTCGATGGCGTCTGGGCTGGCAGACTGATCCAGCCAGCTCTCGGTGTCGGCGCCCGCGAAGCAGGACAGTTCTCCCATGGGCGCTGTGGTCACGTTGATGTGCGCGGAGAATGCCGAGTCTTCGCCTTCACCCTCACCCTCGCCTTCGCCTTCGCCTTCGCCTTCGCCTTCGCCCTCGCCCTCGCCTTCGCCTTCGCCTTCGCCCTCGCCTTCGCCTTCGCCTTCGCCCTCGCCTTCACCGGAGAAGTCGAAGTCGAGGTCGCCGCTGTCGTCGTCCTTGCCGTCTGACACGCAGGCGTAGGGACTCACCGCGAGGGCCAGAACAGCAAGCGTTGGAAGATAGAAGCGGTGTCTACGGACCATTTGAGGTGCTCTCCACACGAGGATGTCTTTCTCAGCGGAGACGCGTCTCGTTTGCTGTAGGCATTGAGGCGTCTCGACGAACCGTACCACTCCTGAATGCTCCTCGGTGAATCCAACAGGGTCGGCATCGAGCGTGCTTTGTCGTACC
>CAJWOS010000384.1 GCA_913044235.1 uncultured Pseudomonadota bacterium | reverse complement strand
CAACGAAGCGAGCTCGGCTTGAATGGTCCGAAAGCGCTCCCGGCTCTCCGCATCGAGAGCCACACCGGCGAGCTCCATCTCCAAGACCAGACTGTCGAGCAGTCGCCGACGGGCGGGAGCGAGCTCGGCCCCCTGCTGCAGCGAACGGAGGGTGTCATACACCGCCCGTGACTGCCCCCAACGCGACAAAAACTCGGTCAGCAGGGGCTGCGCTTCGCCCCAGGCGGCGCGCCATGCCTCACTGTCGCAGACCGCCTGGTACAAGCCACCCACCGAATACACGCGCTCCAGTCTGTCGTGGTGGTACTCCAAGAGATCCATCAGGTCTCCGGTTTGGCCTCGCTCCACACCCAATTCCAACCGAGCGAGCAGGGCGCTTCCGTCGTCCACCACCATACGGGCCGCTGCCACCAGCTCCGACGGCTCAATCGCACCGAACTCCAGACAGGAACCTGCTGTGAGGATGCGCGACGGCGTATCTGAGGCGGTCTCGGAACCCGTACTTGGCAAAGTAGACACAACACACTCCTCGACGGTGCCCCGTCTGGAACAGACCGGAGCCGGGACGGTCTGACCACGATGAGATGGTGGCCTGGGCACCGCGCTTGGCGCTCCATAACGTGGCCGCTCGTCCGGACTCCGAAGCCACCGAGGAGCTGCACCCTCGATGGCTTGGAAAGACCACTCCAAGACCGGTGCCTGCAGTGTGATGCGGAAACGTTTCGCTCGCCGCTTCCCAGGCGCATGCGGCTTCGATCGCCAGCCTCTTTTCGAAGCCGCACCGCAAGGTGCGTTCTCCAAAGGAGCCTCTTTCGCCGTGGTGCCGGGGGATCAGATGCGCTACGCGGGCCCTCCCAAACCCTGGATCAAGCAGTCCGTGAGGAGTACCCATGACCATGATGCCTCTTTTGCTCGCCCTCGGAGTGGCCGCTGGCCCCGCCCATGCCAAGAAGAAGAAGAGTGGCGGTGACATCCGCTTGAAGTACAGCACCGACCTGGTGGACGTCACGATTGACAAGACCGCCTACGACGGTGAGGAGCTCGAAGACCAGGAACAGCGGGTCACCACCCTTTCGTTGCTCGATCAAGGCAACCGCTTCGAAGCCACCTACATGCTCGGCAACAGCATGGAAGTCGGCGGCATCGTGGGCATGTCCCAGAGCCGGGGCACCATCGGGGACAACGAAGCGCCCACCCAACGCCACGCACAAGTGTTGCTCACCGGTGCCTACAACCTTGGCGTAGGCAACGGCACGCGCGTCTTCTTCCAGCCCATCCTCGGGCTCGACCAGACCAGCACCGAAGACGAGACCGAAGAAAAGCTTCGCTACGTGGTGGTCGGTGCCGACGTGGGACTCCGCCTCAAGCTCAACAAGAAGACCACCTTCGACGTGGCAGCCGAGGCCCTTCGCGGCGCGGGCAAGGCCACAGTCGACGGGGAGAGCGACGACAAGCTGACCATCACCCAGACCCAGGCGGGCCTGCGGCTCGGTCTTTCGGTTCGGCTCTGAGCGGAAGGCTGGCCCTGCGGGGCCGCCCTACCGCCCGGCGTCCGATCACTCGCACGCAGACGAGATGATGTACCGAATTTCGATGATGGTTCCGCCTGGCGGCATCTCATCGAACACGACCGCTTGCAGGTCCGGGTCGTAGGTCCAGCCATCGGTCGTGGCCACACCGTCCACCAGCACTTCCACGGCCCCGCCCTCCGGTGGGGCTTCCAGCGGGAAAGTGTCGGTGGGCTCGTCGGCGGCCAAGCTGCCGAGATCTTCAAACACGCGCACCCAGTCCGGGTCGCACACCGAGTCGGTCACACCGCCCGACCATGTGGCGGCTTCTGCGTATCCAGCGCCCGGCTCGGCCGTCTCACATCCGTCGGGCACCGGGCCAACCACCGCGTTCACGATCACACCCGGTGCGGCTTCGGTCATGTCGTAGACGTGCGGCAACCAGCCGCCCTCCGACTGGTCGGCTTCATCTGCCACCGCCACCACGAGCGGCAGAGCATCGTCTCGCAGGAGCCCCTCGTTGCAGCCCCCCGGCGCAGCCGCGTGCAGCGCTTGCGCCGCCACGGTCAGTCCCGACTCTGCAAACCAACCCCAGTCGCCGGTCAGCCCCTGCTCAAACAAGGAGACCGCATCGGCGCTCGAGTCTCGAATGATGCCGGAGTTGGTGCAGCCGTCGTCGCCGCTCACCACGCCGGCCTGCCAGCTGAGTCCCAAGGAATTCAGCTCGCCGACCAGGTCTCCGAAGCGGTCGCCCAACAGGCGTCTCTCGTCGTCCATCGACGCAGACTGATCGACGAAGAACACGATGTCTACGCCGTCGTACGGGCCACTGGGCTGGATGTGAGTCTCGGCGCGCTCGTCGATGGCGTAGCCCTCTCCGCGGCCTCCGAGCGGCACTTCCACCAGCTCGCGGGGGTCGTTGCTGCTCACAAACAGGCTGCCGAGGGCGTCCCCGTCGGCCAGCGGCGAGAACCGCACCAGGACTGGAGACGACCCCTCCGGCGCCAGTGTGAGCGGCAGGGTGTCGCTTTCCCACAGGGACCATCCGGTGCCCGCCACCGAAAGCTCCGTGACGATCAGATCGGCCTCGCCCACATTGATCAGCTCCACTTCGTCGATCGCTTCCCCGCAGCGAACCACCCGCCCAATCTGCAGCGACTCCGGATTGGTATCGAGCTGCGGGAAGGCCGCTTCGCCACGGAGCGCCAGCGAAACCGCCGGGGAGTCGGGATCGGTGCTGCCAAACTCGATGGCCCCTGCATCCACCCCTGCGGCCGTGTAGACCACGTCGACCCGTTGTTCCTCACCGGAGGGGATCTCCATCGGCAGCACCACATCCGGAATCGTAAATGCGCCCGTGCCCTCCGGACTGGCGCGCTCCACGTAGAGGGTCGCGTTGCCACGATTGATCACCGTGACCTGTTGGGTGGCGCTCTCGCCGAGCGGCACCTTTCCAAAGTCAATCGACCAGGGATCGAGCATGATGTCGGGAGCCGTCGCCGATGGATCTTCCCGCTTGATCAGAGTGTCGTCACGCTTGCAGCCCACCAGCGCTCCCCACACCAGCGCCACCTGCACCACTCGCCATCCCAAACCCATCGCTTTGTTTGCCACCACCGCTCCCGTTGCGCACCCAGGCCCGACAGGGTGCAGGGTAGCCGCACTGTTCTTCGTCCTCTACCGATGATTGCAAATCGAGATGGCCACCTTCGAAATGCTGCGCGATACTGCGGGCGTCGGGTTCCTTGACCCCAGGTCGAGCGGCTTGGAGAATTTGGAGAACACATGCTTTCCCGTCGGTCCCCCAACCGCCTCCAAGCTGCAGGGCTGCTCGCCCTATGCATGGGCTGCATCCCCTTGTTTGGCTGTGATCCACTCGAAGAAGAAGAAAAGGTCGATGCCAACGCCCGTCCCTCTCTCGACATCAACCCCGGCTCGATCTCATTCGAGGCCTACAGCACCGATGGCCTCCAGACCCGCACTCTGAGCCTGCAGAATCACGGCACCGACCAACTGGTGCTCTCAAATCTCCAGATCATCGCCTCGACCGGTGCGTTCACCATCGTCGAAGGCGTCAACGAGGCGGGACAGGTCGAAGTCACCCCAAGAAGCCAGCAGTGGATCACCATCGCCTGGGATCCATCCACAGGCGACGGCACCGGCGCTCTGCAGATGAACACCAACGACCCCCTCAAGCCGGGCGTTGAAGTCGAGCTCTCCGCGTTGGTGCAGACCCAGGTGGTCGACCCCGACGAACCAGTGACTGGCGACAAGGTCGACGTCTACCTGTTGCTCGACGTGGCCTACAACTATTCCTGCTACCACCCTGAGCTCGACCGCTTCATCGACGACATCATCGACGAGCTCTACGCCACGTTCGGCGATGTGGCCGTCGGATTCGGTGTGTACGACGACTACCGGGTGAGCGGATGGGCCACCGTGAACGGCCCTTACGAGATGCGGCATGCAATCTCGACCAACCACGACTCCGTGAAAGCAGCTGCCGACCGCCTGCGCATGGAGTTCGGAGGCTCCGATGAAGGCAGTGCCTACGAGGCCATCTTTCAGGCCGTGTGGGGTGCAGGCTACGATCAAGACTGCGACGGCGCCTTCGACCTCACCACCGACATCCAGCCCTGGCACACCCACGAAGATGACGCCTTCGCGGGCGCCGTTCCCGGGCTCGACAATGAGTTCCCCGCCGAGGGGTCCCGCCGGGGCGTCGGCTGGCGTGAAGGAGCCACCCACATCGTGATCTACAGCGTCGACAACATCATTCGCGACACTGCCATGGGCTCTGAGCTGCCCGCCGGATCCTGTGGTGCACCGGCCACGGTCGATACCGTCGCCCGAGCCCTTGCGGTGACCGACACGCGTCTGCTGGGCATCAACGTCTACGAGTGGCAAGGCTCCGACCCAAGGCCGCAGCAACAACTCGAGGCCCTCGCGGTCGCCACGGAGTCCTACATCGACAGCAACGACGACGGACTCTTCGACGATCCTGCGGTGCTTGCAGCCGGCTGGAACTGGCCGCAGATGTCCACGGTGATGCACGCAGTTGAAGACCTGATGCGCACGGCGAACTGAGCGCGGATTCTTCGCACTAGCCCCAAAACAAAAAGTCCCATCGGTCCGTCGACAGCGATACAATGGTCCACGGAGACGCCACCCTGTCGAAGCTCCCTTCGACGCGTTCCCTCTCGGGCGGGTCGACCGGGAGCCCGGCGACGACGGAGTTGTGCGCAACATGTCAGAAAAACCGATGACCAGACGCTTGATTCGGCAACTGATTCGCCAGTGGCGAAACACAACAGAAGGACGAACCAAAGCACACCAAACTACGGTGGGCGGACCGATCCGTCGTTTTGTTGCGCGCGTAGTCGCAGCGACTGTCCCCAAGAACGCCAGCGGCAACAACGCGTCCGTGCGATAGCCGCACCGGCGGACTCGAGGGTGCCCCCTCCGAGTCCATCTCTCTCGCGGTCCCCGTCGAGGCATGAACGCCTCACTTGGCCGCTCCATCGCTTGTTCGAATCATTGGATCGTCATGGAACGCCTTCAGGATCTCTTCATTGGAATCGCCGGGATGATCGGCGCAGGGAAGAGCACACTCGCCACTCGTCTCGGTGAGCTCCTCGACCTCCCGGTGTACTACGAACCGGTCAAAGACAACGACTACCTCGCCGATTTCTACCGCGACACCGCCAAGTACGCGTTTGCCACCCAGATCTACCTGCTCAACCGTCGCTTCCAGCAACACCAAGAAATCATCTGGCGTGGTGGGGGCGGCGTGCAAGACCGCACCATCTACGAAGATGCCGTCTTCGCAAAGATGCTGGTGAAGCTCAACCTGATGGAAGAGCGCGACTACAACACCTACGTGTCCTTGTTCCGCCACATGAGCAACTTCATGTGCCGTCCAAGCGTGATCGTCTACCTCGACGTGTCGCCGGAGCGGTCGATGGACCGGATCCGCATGCGCAGTCGAGACGTCGAAAGCGGCATCAGCCTCGAGTACCTCCAAGCACTCTACGCCGAGTACGAGCTGTTCATCGCCGACATCTCCCGCACTGTGCCGGTCATTCGGATCGACTACGACCGATTCCACAGCGCCGAAGAAATGGCGGAGGTCATCGAGCGCGAGTACCTCCACTCCAACTTCGTGCGCGAAGTCACCTGGACTCCCACCACTGGATGATCCTGCCTTGCTCCACGCACTCGCCCATCGTCGCCTTCTCGGGCCGGTCATTGCCACCGGCGGCCTGGTCGTGCTCTGTGGTGCCAGCCCGGCCCCGGAAGGCAACGAGACCACCGCGGGGGTGGGACTGGGCACCTACGAGTACCGCTCCGGAGGCTGCGGAGGTGCCCGCCGACGCTACTCGGTCACCGAGCCCATCGCCCAGGTGCAGGTGCGCCATCGAACCGACGGCGATGCGATCATCGCGGGGGAAGCCAACCTCGCCGTGGGACTCCTCGGTGAGTCGCGCGAGGACCCAAACGAGGTCAACTTCGAAGACGACCTGCTCGACGCCGATGAGACCTTCTGGACCGGCATGGCTGCTGTGCGCTTCGGTCACGAGTGGAAGCTCGTCGGCTTCGAGCTCGGACCTGGCGTGGCTTATCATCATCGGCTCGAGGGCTGGAAGCCCGTGCCATCGGGCGGTCTGTGGTTTGGAAAGCCTCGCATCATCTACGCCTGGGCCGACATGTTCCGCGGCCCGTTCGGCGGCGCGCTGGAGTTTTCTGCCCTCGCCGGCATCGGCCACAAGTCTCGCTTCGTGGCGGTCCAGGTGGGCTCAAACACCTTCGCACACGTGGCCACGCTCGATGTGCGTGTGAGTCCTGGGGCCCGACTGGGCCTTCTCGCAGGGTATGGCGAATCCTGGGAAGACCAGTCCGCACCCGACCTGCGTGGCATGGTTCGGTTGACGATCGACTACCGCGCTTTCAGCCGCCCGGAGTCGCCGTAATCGTAGTTTCCATGGCACAGTGGTCGGGTATGCTACATCCACCGCCGACAACGGCTTGGGAGTACACATGACCCCACTCGCGAAGCGTGCTGATCTTCTGGTCTTGAGCATCGCGGCCCTCGGACTGATGGGCGCTCATCCTGCGCCGGAAGGCTCCGAGCTCACCATCGCAGCGGGCCAGAACGTGACCGAATACCGCACAGCGGTCACCAACCCGCAGTTCCGCTACGTCTCCAATGGGATCGCCATCCACGTGGGCGGTCGGGTGCGGTTCGACAACAACCTCACGCTCGCTGCCCAGACCGACATTGACCACGGCATCGTGTCCGGGTCACAGCAGCTCACGCTCGCATCAGGACAGCCACAACCGGACGGCTCCGAAGTGGGCGAGATCCAGTGGAGCGGCGGAACGGCCATGCGCGTGGGCTGGCACGGCAAGCTCATCGGTGGCGAAGTGGGCATGGCAATTGCCAACCTGCCCGAGCAGGAGCGCCACCTGTTCCCATCGGCCACAGGCTGGGTGGGCATTCCCAAGTTCGTCTACGCCTGGGGCAACACCTACAGCGGTCCCATCACGCGGGCGCAGGCCTTGAACGAGCCCATGGTCGGCCTCGGTCACAAAAACGAACAC
>CAJWOS010000383.1 GCA_913044235.1 uncultured Pseudomonadota bacterium | reverse complement strand
CCGGACGTGCCAGATGACCTCGGGATCGGCCGGCTCGACGATGGGGTCACGAAAGTGCTGGGAACAGGATGGTCGTTCCCGTTCTGCGGAACCACGTACCGGTCGTTCTACATCAATGGAAATGGGCTGGTGACCTTCGATGCGTCCACCACGGCGTATTCGGAAAACGCCTACGATTTTACGTTCACCCATCCGCCGACGATTGCCCTGTACTGGAACGACTTCGACCTCTCCGACTCCTCGGATTCGTCGGCCTACTCCATCACCTACCGAGATGCTTTGGGGCTGTACTTTCGAAAAGCGGAAGAGTACTCCGGCTCCACCACAAATGACTTCGCAGTGATTCTCTTCGACGATGGCCGCATCATGTGGGATTTCGGCTCCATGTCTAGCCGGGAAGGCATCGTGGGCTGGGCATGCGGAGCGAGCTCCGGCGATGAAGTAGACTGGAGTGCCGAGCGAGTGTACGGCACAGACGGACTCCCCACGGTCGGGACCGGCACCGAGGACGCGATGTGGCAACAGTTCACCAACTCCGACCCCAACGACCTCGGTGAGTCCACTGTGTGGAGCTGTGCTACCGCGGGCGACGACGACGACTCCGACGGCTGGACAGACATCTGTGGAGACCCTGACGACTCCGACGCTATGGTGACCCCATGAGAGCAACCTTCCCTTCCCTCATCAGTGCAGCAGTACTGGCCGGCTGCAACACCAAGCGCCCCGACGAGCTGTCTCCTTGCGAGACGTGGAAGGCCGCAGTCGGCGAGTGTGCGGAGACCGCGGCCACCACCTTGGACTCGGGCCTCTTTGGCGACACTGGCCTTGAGCCCGAGGCACTGGTCGCGGCCGCTCGATGTTCGGCCGATAGCGCAGATGACCCCGACTGGATGCAGGACCTCTACACTTGCTACGCGGAGGTCTACCAGCGTACCGACTGCTCAACCACGGCCGGTCTGCTCGACATATCGGTGCAGATTGCCGACTGTGGCGTGTTCAACGGGCAGTGAGCCGCTGCTCACATTGGCCGCACGACCCCCAAGAGCGCACGGCGGCGAAACTCTTGGATGCGGCTGCAGAGGGCATCTGCGGAGACGCCGATCCAGCGGGAAGGAAGGTGGATCGACTCCACACCCTGGTCTCGGCATGCACGAATCAACAGCGTCCTTCGTGGCCATTGTCCAGCCACGCAGACTTCTTCGAGGTCGTTCCATGCGATGGGCCGCAAGCTGACAAAGCCCTCGAATCGAAGCTCCCGCTGGCAGACCACGATGGCCCGTTTTTCTCCAGCAAGCACCCGTAGAATGCCGATGATCCCAGTCACGGGACCAAGAACCGCTGCGGGCCAGCCCAAGATTCCAGCCCAAAATCGGGTCTGTGTGGGCAAGCCGGGGGGCGCGAACAGGTGGAGCCCGGTGCCGACCATCCCGGCAAATATGAACACGACCGCGACTCCCCACAACACCAGGACCCGCCCGAGGACACTCACGCGATGCCACTCCACAATTTCGGACGCATGGTGTTTTGTCATGGTCTCCGACCAGAGTTGCCGCTTGTCGGCGTGTGGGGCAACATAAATCAGTCGGTTTGCACAGGGGAGTTTCTGTGTCTGCAACCTGTCGTTACCCCTGCTACCGTGCCGCAAGCGCCATGATCTGCGCTTGGTTGGCCGCGAGTTGTGGGTTCATCTCCAACTCGGAGCTCCGTGACCGTCTCGATGCCGACAACGATGGACTCGTGCGGGCGGACGACTGCGACGACAACGACCCTACAGTGACCACCTACTGGTTCTACCTCGACCTCGATCAAGACGATTATGGCGATCCCGACCAAGCCATGGTGGAGGCGTGCGAGGTGCGAACCGGGCTTGCGATCAAGGCGGACGACTGTGACGACCGGCGCCCTGACGTGAATCCAGGAGTGGATGAGTCCTGCAACCAGCGCGACGACAACTGCGATGGGATGGCCGACAACGACGTTTCAGATCCGTTTGTGTTCTTCCAGGACTTCGACGGGGATGGGTACGGTGATGCCGAAGACTCCGTGGAGACCTGCGTGGCTCCGGAGGGGTACGTGGAAGACAACACCGACTGCGACGACAAGGATGCGGACACCAGGGGGCGGCGAATCTGGTACGTGGACAGCGACAATGATGGGTGGGGAGACGAGCGCGACACCCAGCTCGCCTGTGAGCAGCCGGATGGCATGGTGGGACGCGGTGGAGACTGCGACGACACCCGCAGCGATGTACACCCCGAAGCGGATGAGGTCTGCTCGCCGGATCCGGTAGACGAAGACTGCGACGGATTGGTAGACGACGACGATGTCGACAATCTCGACCCATCGGACGGGCTGCGATTCTTTTTCGACGACGACCGGGATGGGCGTGGTGACCCGCTGGAGTCTTCGATGCGGTGCGCGGGGAGCGGCGAATGGGTGGGCAACCGCAACGACTGTGATGACTCTGACCCCAGAGACGAGGTGTGCCAGCGCTACGTGGCGATATCGGCGGGCGCAACGGCTACTTGCCTGGTGAAGGGCGACGCACGGATTGACTGTTGGGGGGAAGCGATTGTGGCCGATCCCGACTCGATACCTGAGGGCATTTTCGTAGACGTGGCCGTGGGCCAGAAGCACGCCTGTGCATTGTCGCAAGACGGCGCCTTGGCATGCTGGGGCAACAACGAAAACGGCAACCAGTACCAGTCGGATGATCCCTTGGTCGAAGTGCGTGCAGGGGGGGAGTACACCTGCGGCCTGGCACGGATTCCGAACATGGGCCTGGAAGACAGCGGGGACGACGGCTACACGATGTTCGAAAACGACCTGCAGTGCTGGGCATTCGGCGGCGAGTATCGACTGGGGGTGGCCGGACGGTCCTTTGTCGCGTTCGATGTGGGGTCCTCTCATTCCTGTGGGTTGCTCAATGACCGAAACGTACGCTGCATCGGAGCTTGCGACAGCGGTGAGTGTCGCCCGGGGGCCGGTCCGTGGGTCGGCATTGCCGCTGGTCGGGAGTTCTCCTGTGGCATCCACTCCAACGCGGGTGTTCGCTGCTGGGGCGACGTTGCAGAGGAGGAAATTCCAGGCGACTTCGACGAGATTGTGGCGTACGGATGGAACGTCTGCGCGTCGATGAACGGCGAGAGGCCGGTGTGTTGGACAAGCCTTCGTACGGAGATTGCTCTGGAGCCTCCAGACACCCGATTCCAGCTGTGGGACGTGGGGGGCACGCATGGGTGCGGTATCGAACAGTCCACCAATGCCATCCTCTGCTGGGGAGGCAATTTGTATGGTCAGTCTACGCCGCCGTACTGATGTGCATCGCTGGGAGGGGGCCGGGCCATAGCGGGCCGCACTGCAGCGATGTCACCACGGGGTGGTCCGATGTACCGTGGGAGCCCGACCACATTGAATGCGGCCGGGCGATGTTCACGCGCCTACTGGAACGCCTGGAACCCGGTAATGTGCCGACCGAGAATCAGGTTGTGGATGTCGTGGGTACCCTCGTAGGTGAACACGCTCTCGAGGTTCGCCATGTGGCGCATGATTGGGTACTCGTCGAGGACCCCGTTTGCTCCATGGATGTCGCGTGCCATCCGCGCAATCTGCAGCGCCATGTCGACGTTGTTCATCTTGGCGAGCGAGATCTGCGGAATCCCAATGGTGCCGTCGTCCTTGGCCTTGCCCAGATGCAGAGCCAAGAGCTGTGCCTTGGTGATTTCCCGAAGCATCCAGGCAAGCTTGTTCTGAACCAGCTGACGAGCAGCAATCGGCTTGCCGAACTGAATCCGCGACTTTGAGTATTCCACTGCCGAGTGGAAGCATGCCATCGCGGCACCAATGGCTCCCCAGGAGATGCCAAAGCGTGCGTTGTTGAGGCAGGAGAATGGGCCTTTGAGACCCCTGACGTCGGGGAGAATGCGGTCCTTCGGGATGCGCACGTTGTCGAACACCAGCTCGCTGGTGACGCTCGCCTTGAGGGAGTGCTTGCCCTTCATCTCTGGGGCGGTGAAGCCGGCATCGTCCCGCTCGACCAGGAAGCCTCGAATGTCTCCATCGAGCTTGGCCCATACGATCGCCACGTCGGCCAGGGTGCCGTTTGTGATCCACATCTTGGCGCCGTTGATGATGTAGCTATCGCCGTCATCGACCGCCTTGGTGAGCATTCCGGATGGGTTGGAGCCGTGGTCGGGCTCGGTGAGCCCGAAGCAGCCGATGAGCTTTCCTTCGGCCATTCCGGGGAGGTACTTCTGCTTTTGGGCTTCGGTGCCGAACTTCCAGATGGGGAACATGCAGAGCGAGCCCTGCACGCTCACGAAGCTGCGCAGCCCCGAGTCGCCGCGCTCCAATTCCTGGCATGCGATGCCATAGGCAATGTTCGACATCCCAGCGCAACCGTAGCCGTGGAGGTTCATCCCAAGCAGGCCCATCTCGCCGATCTGGGGGATCAGGTGCATGGGGAATGTGCCTTCGCGGCAGTTTTCCTCGATGATGGGAAGAACCTCGACATCGACCCACTTGCGCACGAGATCTCGCACCATTCTCTCTTCGTCAGAGAGGTGTTGGTCAATGTTGTAAAAGTCGACACCTTCGAATTTGGCCATGAGGGCCTCCTTACAGACGGAGTGCAACCCACCGGCACTGGGAGGCCAGCAGAAGGCGGTCGTATAAACCGTGCTTCGTAGTCGGTCATGGGCCGAGCGCGTGACAGGCCGGCCGAGGCTGATGTACCCAAGGCTTGGCGGAGGCCGCCGTCAGCCGGCGGCCCAACGGGTCACTTCGCGTATTCGAGGGCCATGAGGTCCCAGGCCTGCTCTACGGGCGCTTGATCGTCGGTGAGTACACGCGCGGTCTCCCACCCCTCGACCGGCCCGAGAATCTTCTTTCCAAGGCGCTTTTTGATGGAGCCGAGCCCCCGAGCATCGCCATACTTTTCAATGTGGTCGGCGCCGATCTTGTGGTTTTTCTCTTTGGTCATGGCGATGATGACGTCGTTGCTGGTGGTGGCATCGACCAGGGTGACCGTGGGAAACACCTCTTTCATGGTGCGGTAGATCATCGCCGCGAGTGTGCGGCTCACTCCACGCACGCTGGCCACATTGACTGCCAGAATGGCATCGTCGTTCATGTGGTCACGGACTTCTTCGAAGAACTCCTTGGTGACCAGGTGAAACGGGATGTAGGGCTGTCGATAGGCATCCATCATCACAAGGTCGTACTTGCGATCGGTGAGCTGCAGGAAGATGCGGCCATCCATCACATAGGGCTTGATGCGGGGGTCGGCATCGTCGAAGTACTTCTTGCCGACTTCGACGACATCACCGTCGATTTCCACCCCGTCTACGTGTGCATCCGGGAAGCTCTCCAGCATTTGCCGCGCGATGGTACCGCCGGCCAGCCCGATGATGAGGGCTTCCTTCATCTGGTCGGGCTCATCGAGCCACAGCGGGGTGGCAGCCATGTAGGTCCAGACCCCACGGGTCTCTAGCTTGGCGCTTGGGCACTTCACCGAGTGCACGCCCACCCCTTCGTTTAGGTACAGGTGGTATGCGTCCTCGCACTTTCCGTAGGGCTCCTGGACCACCTGAATGAAGTGATAGTTGGAGTCGGACTCGTGAACCAGGCCCTCCATCGGTCGTACAACACCGGGCGGGAGGAGCAAGAGGCATGCTGCGACCACGGGCGGCACGGCTCGCTTGGAGCCGGCAAACAGTCCGAGGCAGCTCACCGCGAGGAAGAGCACGCCGATGGCGATGTAAGTGCGCTGCACGCCCAGGGCGGGAATCAGCACCATTGCGGGAAGGAAGCTTCCGATGATGCTGCCAAAGGTCGAGAGTGCGTAGAGGCGTCCGGCGGCTTTGCCAGATGTCTCGACATCATCCACAGCAAGGCGGATTGCCCAGGGCGAGACGGTTCCCATGAGCGTGATGGGGATTGCCATCAGGGCAAGGGTCGAGACGATACCCCCCACGAGAGTGGCCACCGCCACAACGGGGCTGTCGAGCTCGGTACCCTGCACCAGGGACCGGATCACCGCGCTCGAAGATCGCAGGATCGGCTGTCCGATGAATGGAATCAGCAGCACGAAGCCGGCTGCGCTTGCCGTCACCGTGGATAGTGCCTTGACCGTCGGGTGCTTGTCGCCCCACCGCCCTCCCAGCCAATAGCCGAGCGACAAAAATCCCATCAGCGACCCGATCAGGATTGTGGTGACGATGAGTGAGGTGCCAAAATACGGGGCCAGGAGACGAAGTCCGGCCATTTCGACCGCCATCACGCAAAGCCCGCTCGTAAAGACGATGAGTTGCAACACCATCTCTCGCTCCTGAGGTTCGGTTCAAGGGCGGGCCGGTATTGCGGTTGGCGTCGAAAGGAAAGTCGTTCCTGAAGGATGTTCCCTTGTCGACGCTATCGGCGACCCCCACCGAGCATCCGCACGGCCTCCCGAGCGGCCCGACGCACCCGGACATCATCGTCGTCCAGGCATGCTCGGAGCTTCTCGACACTCCGCCGCGCCCGGAGATCCTCGAGCGCGCGACAAGCTTCTGCCCGCACGGCTGCGTCGGCATCAAGGAGCGCCTGTTCTACATGCTGAACCGCAGGCTTGGAATCCGAAAAGCCCATGAGCTGGACAGCATAGAACCGAAGCGATGGCTGGTCGTTAGACTCCTTGTACAGCTCGACGAGGTCGTCGAGTGCATCACCACGGTCGAACAGCACGGCGTCGAACGCCGCAACATCCGCGGCCGAAAAGCCGCACCCCGACAGGTCCATGTCGGTGTCTGCCAACGGATCACAGAACGAGTAGCGATTGGCGTGGAGTTCTCCCGTCAGCGGATGGCTCACGAGGCATCTGATGCATCCTGGGGTGCCTGGTCGCGAGAGGAGGGCGTGCCACCCCACAGAATGGGGTTCCACCCAGCAGTGCACGGTGGGAACCGCCAGATTCTGCTCCGACATTTCCATCGTGAAGCTGGATCTGAACTTGAAGCGGCCGCAAAGATTCTAGGGCCGCTGGAACCAGGCCACTCAGTAGTGACCGAAGGCTACCGCCTTAACGCTCCACTCGTTGTCCATGCCGTCGCGCCAAGATATTTGGTTGGCAGC
>CAJWOS010000382.1 GCA_913044235.1 uncultured Pseudomonadota bacterium | reverse complement strand
CGTAGAGGTGGAGTCTCTCGAAGACGATCAAGCCTTTGCCCGGGTGGTCGACGCGGCTACCGAGTGGATTGTCACGGATGTGCCCACCAAGGGCGAGCCCAACTGATTTTGTTGCGAACATGGTTCGGCGCGGACCCCATCGTCCGACCTCTGACATTTGGACACGCTCAACCGGACTGTAGGGAGGGAACACGAACAAACGAATCATCACCTTTACGCTTTCAATCTGCGGTCTCGTTGCACTGCAGGCTTGTGCTGACCCGGCTGAGGATGTGGACAGCGCCAGCAAGGATAGCCCTGCCGAGACCGAAGCCGATGCAGACACGCACATGTACACATGCACGCACACGCACAAGACACGCACACAGACACGGACACGGACACGGACACGGACACGGACACGGACACGGACACGGACACCGACACCGAAGCGAATGTCGTGATCAATGAAGCTCTTGCGGGGGCTTCCGACGACAGCTCAGACTGGCTGGAGCTCTACAACACTGGGCCGGGAGTGGCGGAGGTGGGAGGATGGGCGCTTGCGGACGGCAGCGAGGTTTCGTTTGCGGAGGCTTGGTCCATTCCTCCTGGGAGCATCATCGAGGAAGGCGGTCACCTCGTTGTGTACGCGAGCGATGAGGAGGTGGAGGAGACAGATGGCCTGCATGCGAACTTCAAGATCAGCAAGGACGGCGAGACCCTTGTCTTGTTTGCGGCTTCAGGCGATGTGGTCAGCCGGGTGGATCTTCCTGAGCTGAGCGACGACCAGTCGTACGCCCGAACCACCGACGGAGGTGAGAACTGGGCTGTCTCCGATCGGCCCACCAAGGGCACGGCGAACGGTGAATGAGCAGGAGGGCTGCGGCCCCATCCAGCCGCACCCGTGTCCAGGGTCGGTTCGGTGGAGCGATGGGTGTCGCTATCTATGCGTTTGTGGCCCCGTTTGACTCAAGGCGCGAGAGGACAAGGGTCTTTTCGGGTTGTGTGCAAGAGACTGCTCATGCTACACTCTCCGAGAATCGTTCCGGCTTATAGGTCCGTAGTTAATCGGATAAAGGCCGCCCTGCACGTTTTGGGCGAACAGGCCCGCCGTACAATTTCTTCCCACATCGAACGGAGACAGCATGTCGTTCCACCGGTTTGCCTTTTTCGCGCTCGCTGCATCCGCCGGCTGTGTGAGTGACCACCAGCTCGACGAGTTCGATGCGAAGCAGGGAGATGCTCCTGTTGCTGAAGACGATGGGGTTTCGGTGGCCGAACAGGTGGCTTCGCACGAGGCCTTTTGGGCAGCCCATGGGGAGCTCCAGGCTGACATCACGCTCACCGCGATCCCTTCGGGGGTCTGGGTCTCGGGCATCGAAGAAGGCGACGTCGACTATGACGCTGCGCACACGCCCCATGAAATCACCCTGACCAACGACTTCTGGATCGGCACTACGGAAGTCACGAACGAACAGTGGATTGCCTACATGGGCTACCATCCGGGCTCCATCCACCTCGACGACGACCTCGCCGCGCGAGAACTGGAGTCGTGCTTGGACTGCCCGGTCCACAGCGTCAGCTGGGACGAGATTCTTGCGTTCAGCAACGCGGTGAGCGAGGCCCACGGGCTTGAGTCCTGCTTCGTTTGTGAAGGTGAGGGCGTCGACGTCCAGTGCGACCTTACGGGCAGCCCCTACGAGTGCGAAGGCTACCGACTTGCCACCGAGGCGGAGTGGGAGCGAGCCGCTTGGGGCGGAGAGTCGTACCGCTATCCCGGCTCCGACAACATCGATGAGATCGGCTTCTACGAGGAGAATTCGGGTCTCCAGAGCCATGCCGTGGGCCTGAAGATGCCGAACGGCTACGGGCTGTACGACATGGGCGGCAACATCCGCGAGTTTGTGCTGGACTGGCAGCGCGACTACCCGTCTACGCCACAGGTCGACCCCTTCGTGTATCCCGAAGATGGTGCACACCCAACGGAGCGAGGGGGCTCGTGGGCCTGTCGCATCCCCGAGCTTCGGCCCAACCGCCGGAACCTCAAGTGGGACTACGATCGCGATGTACACAGCGGCTTCCGGATCGCTCGGACCGTCTCGAGTGCTGAATACACTGGCTTCTGAGCCAAGCAGGCCCATAGCCACACGCTATCCCCGACCCCCGACCCCCGACCCACGGCTGCAGGGTTGGGGGTTGTTCGTTGTTGAGGGCATGTCGGTAAGGGTCAGGTCAGGCGATACCGAAGGTCGAGTCGTTGGCCGCTTCGAATCCCGCGGATGTGCAGCTTCCGCTTGATCCGCAAGGCCACGTAGGCTGCCAATGCTTGGGGTACTGTTCGCACCTTTCGACCGTTGATCTGGGTGACCACATCACCGCTCTGGAAGCCGGCTTCATGCAGCGGGCTGCCGCATCGCACCCGCTTCACCTTGAATCCGATGACCTGCCCCTCTTCGTCGCGTGCCCACGACACGTAGGCGAGGCGATTGGCCTCATCGAGGTTGCGTGCATAGTGGTCGACCAGGGAGCGGTCGATCTCCCATCTGGCCGTGCCGGTCGCGCGAATCTGTGGCACGTCTGGACGACAGTCCTTTTGGGGGCGACGGCGCCTCCGGTCCGAGCGGGTCGCGACAGACTCTTTTGGTGTGGCTGCCCCGTGCTCAGCTGGACTTGCGGCAGGGGCTTCAACGGTCGCCGCCTCGGCCGATGCGATAGGCGCTGGCGTGGCAGTGGGCGCTGGCAGTTTCGGGAGCACAGCGGTCGCACGGTCGGGGTCCGCCGAAGTCGCCCTTGTGGGCTCCTCGGTTGCCACTTTGACCTCCTCGGTCGCTTCGGCCCGATCGGACTGCTTCGGTTCTGGTTCAGGAACGCGCTCGTCAGGACTGGGTGCTGCAAGTGCCACTTCTGTTGTCCAGGTCGCAATGCGATGGTCAACAGAGGATGCCTCGAAGGTCTCGATGGGCATGGGTACGGAACGAGTCAGGGTCCAGACGGGCAGTGCAAAGATGGACAGTGTGAGTGCAGCGGATACGGTCAGGTGGACTGTCGCGCGAGCGCTGTGGCTGGTCATGGATCCTCCTCGGGGTCTCTGCTCGACGTCTGAGCGCGTGATTCATTCGGGGTCCGTGCCAGGGCGTTGGTTCCATTCGGCGTCGGTGCAAGCCAAGGCTGAGTCGGAGCATTAGAGGGCGGACTCGCAGGAGGGCGTCGATGCTGCAGCATTTGTCCCGGAGCCTTTGTGTCATGGCGTTTGGTGGGTGGGCCTGCGGTGGTTCGCAGACGGCCTCGCCGGCCCCCCTTGTGGCAACGGCGATGGCGGAGGTCGACGTGGCTACGCTTCACGCTGCACGCGCTGCCGGCTCGGTGGCTTTGGTGGATGTGCGAACGCCCGGCGAGTACGCCGATGGCCATGTGCCCGGTGCTGTCAATATTCCAGTCGACGAGATTCCCAGTCGTCTCGCGGAGATCACCGCACACAAGGAACGCGATCTGTACTTGATCTGTCGCTCTGGCGCCCGCAGCGCTCGCGCGCAGGGCTTCCTTCTCGATGCTGGGTTCGCCAATCCCATCAACGTTGCCGGCGGCACGCGTGCGTGGCAGTCTGCCGGCTTTTCGGTCGAGTAGCGCTCACCGTGCCCAGTCGCCCTCCAGTGAAGCGTCGTGTCCCTGTGTCGAGGAAGCGTCCCCTCTCTCGGTTTTGGACTGTGGCGTTGTGGTGTGCACGCCTCACTTTGCTGTTCTGTTTGGGGTTCGTGCTCACCCTCGGGGCAGTGTCGTGGCCTCGATGGCAAACGATTGAGTCGCAGACCATCGCCATGGCTGAACAGCACTTGCGGCACGAAGCGGCGCATCCTGGGTGGAGCTTTCCGGGCACCGTCTACAGTGCGCCCGCCGACCTCACGCTCCCTCGGAAGCGCCTTGTCGCACACGCTCTGGCCCGCGGCTACACCGAGCAGTGCCCCCCAGCGCAGCCCGGTCAGGTCTGTGCCCGGAGCGGCGATGTGATTCCGCGTGGGGGACGGTTTGCGGAGGGAGACCAGCCGGCTGGGGTCAAAGGGTGGACTCGCCCCCTGGCGTTGGAGCCGATGCCGATTGGCCATCTCATCGGCCCGGACACCGAGATTCGCTGGCACCTGCCCCTGGAAGATGCCCCGGACCATCTGATCGCGGCGCTCTTTGCGTCCGAGGATGCCGACTATCAAGACCACATCGGTGTGAACCCTCTCGGCATCGCCCGAGCGGCCTGGGTGAACCTGCAGGGCGGGGGAATCCAGCAGGGGGCAAGCACCATCACCATGCAGGTGGTGCGCAACCTTTCGCAAGACAAGGAGCGGTCCATCCAGCGAAAGATCCGGGAGATCCTCGCTGCTGTCGCGCTCGACCGGAACCTTGGCAAGGAGCAGGTCCTACAGATTTATTTGGATGCGCCCTACCTGGGCCAGCACGGCAGCTTCAGTATCTGTGGTTTTGAGGCGGCGAGCCGCCACTACTACGGCATTTCGGCCCGCGACTTGTCGCTGTCCCAAGCGGCAACGCTGGCCAGCATCCTTCCTGCGCCGGCGAAGTATGCGCCCGACACGGCTCCTGAGCGCGCCAAGGCCCGTCGAGACCGGACCCTGCGGCTGATGCGGGACGCCGGTTGGGATGCTGCGGAAGTCGAGGCTGCGCTGGCAGAACCCATCGTTGCATCCGCCCAACCGCTTCCGGAAGACCGCTATCCGGCGTACATGCAGGCGACTCGCTCCTGGCTTGAAGCCAACCTCGAGCCGCACATCGTGTATGGCTCGGGTCTTCAGGTGCACACTGCACTCGACCTTGTCGCGCAGAACACGTCCGATGAAGTCCTTCCCAAGCAGCTCAAGTACTTGGAGCGAACGGTGGGCCGCCGGGGCAAAGAGCCGCTGGAAGCGGCTGGGGCAGTGGTCGACTCAAAGCTTGGCTTGCTGGTCGCGGCCTATGGGGGGCGGCAGGCTCTCGCGACGGACTTCAACCGGGCCACCCAGGCTCGTCGACAGGCGGGCTCGAGCATCAAGCCCCTGGTTTATGCGATGGCGTTCGCCCAACGCGACAGTGCGGGCAACCGCTTGTGGTCGGCCCACAGCACGATCGACAACCATCGGCACACCTTCAAGAATACCAACGGTTGGACGCCTCGAAACGTGGGCGGGAAGTACTCTCCGGAGAGCACTTTGGCCATGGGGCTCGCGTGGAGTCAGAACGTGGCTACGGCAAGCCTCCTGGAGGCGGTTGGCGGTGCGGTGCCGTTCAAGAGATTTGCCACAAAGCTGGGCTACGAGACCGCACACTGGCGTGATGAGCTTGGACTCTCGCTGGGCACCGGAGAGGTCACTCCGCTTGAGCAGGCACGCTTCATCTCCACGGTGGTGTCCGATGGGTTGCAGGCCTCAGGCCGTCCAGTGGTGGTGGCCACGGACCGGGGTGGACAGGTCCACATTTCCCGCGAGCTTCTGCGCCCGTATGTGCTGGAGCCCGATGATGCTGCGCTCACCCGAGGCATCATGCGGCTGGTCATCACCTACGGCACAGGGGGCGCCTCTCGAGGCGCTGCCGGGAAGCCGGGCTACGCGGGGCCGGCCATTGGCAAGACTGGCACCACAGATGCAGAAAAGGACCTCTGGTTCGTGGGCGGTACGCCCCACTACTCGATGGCGTTGTGGCTTGGCTACGACCAGCCCAAGCGGATCGGTGCCTCGGCCAGCGACCTGGCGGCACCCCTGTGGGGGTGGTGGGCCCGAGCCGTCCACAAGGGTCTACCACTTGATGAGTTCGGGGGCGTCCAGACCAAGGGACGTGGCGTGTGCACACAGTCGGGGAAGTACGGCAACGGCACTTGTCGACTCATTGGGGCGCCATTTCTGGCAGGTGAAAAGCCCAAGGGCCGCTGTCCCATCGATCATCCGCCGCCCGATCCCGAAGTGAAGGCCTATGAAGGCCTCTGGAAGCGCAAGGCTCGTCAAGAAGCAGAGCTGGAGCGGTCGACCGACGGCTGATCGGGAGCATGGGCTCCAGCGATGAACGTTCAGTAGCCGCGGCAGGCGGCGGCTTCACCCTGGATCGCCGTGAGGCCTTGGATGTTCGAGCAGTAGGGTTCGTGAATGGCCTCGATGAGGCACTCCCAGATTTCGTCCGGCTCGTCGGCATTGTCGGCACAGTAGGCCTCGGGATCTTCCAGGGTGGAGTCCACGCCTTCGCCCGCCGCCACGGTACAGGTCGTCCACTCATCCACGTAGGTGAGACACGGATTCTCCTCGGCGGTATCTTTTCCGGGACCATCGCCGCCGCAGGCCACCCAGACCAGAGCCACCAAAGCCAGGTTTCGTTGATTCATCGACCCTCCGCATCTGGCACGCTCGTATCGTTGGTCTGGGCTGCCGACCATCTCGAAGGCTACGGAGCGGCGCTCACAGTCGCAGCGTTCCGGCATGTTCGATGGCACGTGCGTGGACGGACTCGATGTGGGAGAGAGCCTCCCACTGAGCGGCGACCGGCGCCACATTTTCGCGCTTGACCGCATGGGCAGCGGCCCGATTGTAACCATCCTTCGCCAGCACTCGACGCATGTTGGCTCGGACCACACGCCCGATGATCGCTTCGGTATCCGCCGTGACGGCATCCGCGGTCCGGCTGCCGTCGCGTAGTGCGGAGCGTTCCGCCCACTCGGCCCAGCAGCCCCAGACCCCCCCTGAGTTCACGATGAAGTCGGGAAACACCACGACACCCTGCTCGTTCAACCAGTCTTCCGCACCCACGGAGAGCGGAGCATTTGCGCCTTCAAGGACAGCTTTTACACCCGATGCGCGAAACCATGGCTCAACGGGCTGTGCGCTGGGGTTTTCCGTCTGCTCCGTAGACAAGCGGACCTCGCCGGTGCGTGCGGCGGGAATCATCAGGTCGGCTCGCAGGGTCCAGAGGTGGTTGGGGTTGTCGAACCAGCGCACACCATCGGTGGTCTGGGCGAGTGCGCGGATCGCCGCATCGGCCTCGGGACCGCCGGTGGTTTTCGCCCAGGCGGAAAAGAGGGCATCCACATTGAGACCGTCGGCGTCGCGCTTCGCGGTGCGGGGGCGTCGCTCATGGCCTACGCGCCGCCCGCCGCCGCGGACGTCGGCGCGCAGCTTG
>CAJWOS010000381.1 GCA_913044235.1 uncultured Pseudomonadota bacterium | reverse complement strand
TCGTTGGTGATCGGCGCGTGGTCTCGGGAGGGAAGGAAGTGCGCCGGGCCGTGGATGTATTCGGAGCCGGTGTTCAGGAAGTACTCGCAGACGGTGCCGGGCGCCCGTTGACCGGGCGGCTGGTTGCAGTCGGCACCCCACGCCACGCTGAATACAGAGTAGCGCGACAGATCGAGCCCTTGCGTGCCCCAGGTGGCCATCAGCTGGTCGGTGGTGGCTTGCAGGCGCTGTTGGCCGGCGCCCGACCCTGGCAGGGTCTCTCCCTGCAGCAGCACCACGTAGACGGGAGTGTGGAGCGTCCGCGCGATGCTTTCGAGCTCCGCGAGGTCGCCTGGGCCCATCCCAGCGGGTCGCCAGCCACGCGGATGGGTGTAGATGTGGGCGCTCTCTTGCCATTGGATCGGCACGGTGGACGCATGTGCAGCAAAAGACAACAGCAGCAGTCCGACCGTGCTCATGGCGGTTCTCCGGGCAAAGCGGATGGAGTGCCGCACGCGTGGCGGCGGGAGCCTGATGGGTGCCGTTGCGTCAGGTGGCACTCCAGACATGGATGAAGACCCATATCGCTAGGCCACACAACAGACTCCCCATCACGCGATTGAGGGTGGTCTGGCGGGCCTCAAGCCATCCAGAGAGCGCGGGACCCCCAATCAGCAGGGCCACGACGAGGTACCACGCGGTGTCGATCGTGCCAGCCATGATGGCCATGCCTACCTTTTCGGGCGACGTGGCATTCGGATCGGCGAGCTGGCTGAACAGCGCGAGAAAAAACACCGCAATCTTGGGGTTGAGAAACGCGAGGAGAAATCCATCCAAGAGGTCGTTTTCCCCACTGCCTGCGGTGCTCTCACTGGCCCCACCGGCCCGAAGGAGTCCGATGCCCATCCAGCCGAGAAACAGTGCGCCGAGCACTTGCATGGTGGTGTAGACCACGGGTGCGGCGGTGAGGACCACCGCGAGCCCGCCCACGGCGATTCCGGCGTACAGGCCCACGCCGAAGCCGTGCCCGATGGCCGCGCGAGCACCAGCCCAGCGACCGCGAGCCAGAGTGCGGGAGAGCACAAGAGCAAGGCTGGGACCGGGCGACATTGCGCCGGTGATGCAGACCCCTGCCAATGTGAGCCATGCGCCCGGATGCATCGTCAACCGTCCCGAAAAGGCTTGAAGTGTGCTGTGGTGGCGATGGCCAGCATCTCGGTGTCGCCACTCGAGTCGCCATAGGCCGCGATGGATGGGTAGCTGGCCAGATCGACCTGCTCCTTCAACCGACGGACCTTTTCTACACCGCGGCAGTTGGGTCCGCCGAGCCCGACGAAGCGGTCCTGTGCCCAGTGGGTAGGGGTGCAGATCAGGGTGGCGTCCTGCTGTGCTGCAAATGGAGCGAGCCAGAGGTCGAGCGAGGCGCTCACGAAAAAGACCTCGTGACCCTGTGCATGGTGTGCACGGACTTGTTGGATGCCAGCGGCTCGAAGCAGACCCGGCAACACGGTGTGGACGAAGGTAATGGCGGCGGCTTCGAGGTGGTCGCGAGAGTGGCCGCGAAACATCCACCGCAGCATCCGACCCTTCGCTGCGCCGCGATGGATGAGACCAAAGCGGGCAAGAACCAGCATGGGAGACAGCAGCACCAGACTGCACACAAAACGGGTCGTTCCGACCGCATGTCGGGCAAACGCGAACATGGTGTCGGCCGTGGTGAGGGTGCCGTCGATGTCGAAGAGCGCCAGTGTTTTCTGCACGGTTCGGGCCTCGGGGCGATGATGGAACGGGTATCCTCTCTGAGCGGGAGGCGCGTGTGGACCGCCCACGATGGAGCACTGGTGTACGAGGACTGGCCGCACGGGTCATCCTCCTATTGCTTTGGATTGGATGTCAGCGGACGCCAGCCCCGGACGGCCCTCCAGCAGAGTCGTCGCCGACCCTTGCGGAGCAGCATCAAACCATCAAAGCTGGCCTCGCCAACCTGATCGCCGGACTGACCGCTGAAGGGAAGTACCAGTGCTGCATCCGAGAGCCCTGCAGCTGGTGCGCGATGCAGGTGGCCGGGTGTGGATGTGGCCCTGGACTGCTGCGGGGCGAACCGGTCTGCGCTGAATGTGCGCTGATGTGGACGAAAGGGCAGGGTGCAGTGCCCGGAGTGGATCCGGAGGGTGTGCGCAGCTTTCTCGAGGCGATGCGAGACGATCCCTGGTGTGGCCGCACCCCGCCGAGCAACCCTGCCTCAGGGCTTTGACTCGCTACCGAGCTCTTCCATCATTTGCTTTCGGCTGCGTTCGATGCCGTCGCCAATCCCCATCGCCCGCACCAATGCCGAGACGCTGAGTCGATTGCCCCAGGTGGGGAGCAGCCGCTTGAGCCAGTCCATCAGGTGCGCCTCAGACGTGACGAGGATGCGCTCCTGGCCCTTGAGGACTGCCCGCGCGATCCGCTGACCCACCACATCAGGAGAGATGGTGTTCTTGCGAAAGAACTCCTCGATCGATGCCTTTTCTGTGGGATGGCTTGTGCGGGAGTTTGTGACGATCCCGGTGTTGATGCCGCCTGGGTGCACCACCGTGGTGCCGATGGAGGTGCCGTTGAGCTCTTCGGCCAGGGCCTCGGTGAATCCGCGCACCGCGAACTTCGACGTGCAGTATGCGACCTGAGCCGGAATCCCGATGATGCCAAAAATGCTGGAAATGTTGACGATATGTGCTTCTTCGGCCCTCACGAGGTGTGGTAGAAACGCGCGTGTGCCTCGCACCACCCCGCCAAGGTTGGTGTCGAGAACCCAGTCGAAGTCTTCCTCCGACTGCTCGGCAAATGCCGCGCTGGCAGTGACGCCTGCATTGTTGACCAAGACATGCACCGCTCCATGGGCATCGAGCACGGCTTGCGGCAGGGCGGCGATGGCTGCGCGATCGCGCACGTCGAGCTGGTGCGACGATGTGGTGCGACCGAGCGCATGGATGCGCTCAATGGTGTCGGCCATTCCTTCCGTGCGGATGTCCACCAGCGCGATGTGCGCGCCCGCTTCCGCAAGAGCGATGCAGGTGGCTGCGCCGATGCCGCCGTTGGCCCCTGTGACGACCGCGACTCGGTCGCGGAGGGTCTTCATGCGGCCGTTCCGAGGAGACCGGCGTGAGCCATCGCTTCGTGTAGGCGTGCTTTGAGTCCATCAGACGCGGGCACGAGCGGCAGTCGTACGGCGTCGGCGCACAGCTCGATGGCGGCAAGCGCCGCTTTGATGGGCGATGGATTGGTCTCGATGAAGAGTGCTCGAATCAAGGGGAACAGCTGCTCGAAGCTTGCTCTGGCCTCGTCATAGCGGCCCTTCGACACAAGCGTGTGGAGGTCGACCACCCGTGCAGGGCATACGTTGGACAGCACGGAGATGCATCCATGCCCTCCGACCGCCCAGAAGGGAAGCAGCGTGAAGTCGTCGCCGGAGAGCAGGGTGAAATCGGGGCCGCACAGACGTCGATTGTCCACGGCATTGACCAGGTCGCCGGTGGCATCCTTTACGCATCGGATGTTGGGATGCTCTGCGAGGCGCGCGAGCGTCTCGGGCTCTACCTTCACCACAGAGCGGCCGGGTACGTCATACACGCACACCTCGACCTCGAGCGCGTCGGCGATGGCTGTGAAGTGCTGGAAGATGCCTTCCTGCGTGGGCTTGTTGTAGTAAGGAGTGGTGGCGAGGACGCCCTGAACACCGGCCTCCTGGGCGCGCCGGCCGTTCGCGATTGCAGTCCGCGTGTTGTTTGAGCCGATGCCCGCCATCACGGGTACGCGGCCACCGGAGCGCTCGACGGCATGCGCGATCAGTGTGTGCTGTTCTTCGGCCGTGAGCGTGGGGGATTCCCCGGTGGTTCCGCATGGCACCAGCCCATGGATTCCAGCAGCGACTTGCCGGTCGACGAGGCGGTCAAACGCTGCGAGGTTGACCTCTCCTGAAGGGGTCATGGGAGTGACGAGTGCGGTGAGCACACCGTGAAATGCCGATGTGGATGCCATGGGGTCTCCAGAGAGGGCGGTCGAGTGGGGCGATCGGCCAGCAAGCGAATTTCATGTGCCGGGCGCTCGAGACTCGCTCGTAACGGGCTGCACGGTGCGCCGAAGCCTCGGTGCCGTGCGCACGCAACCAATCGGTGGATCTCAGCTCAGTTCGTATTTCTTCAGCTTGTCATACAGGGTGCGTACGCCGATCCCGAGCATGTTGGCCGCTTGCTTGCGGTTTCCATCCACGCGGCGGAGTGCCTGGTCGATCAGGTCGCGCTCGGCCTGTTCGAGTGTGGGGAGCGCGCCTGGATGGGCGCCAAGGGTGGTGCTGGACCGGGTGGTGGGCACCGTAAAGCCCGGTGGCAGGCCACCGAGGTCGGCGGCGGTGATGGTGGTGCCGTCTGCCAGGATGGTGGCGCGCTCGAGTGCGTTTGCGAGCTCACGCACGTTGCCCTTCCAGTCTCGCTGGACGAGGTCCTGCTGCGCGCCAGTAGACAGACGCATTCCGGGACGGCCCATCTCGGTGCCGACCCGCCGAAGGAGTGTCTCGGCCAGCGGAAGCACATCTTCGCGTCGCTCCCGAAGGGGAGGAAGCACCACTGGAAACACCGCGAGTCGGTAGTAGAGGTCTTCCCGAAAGGTGCCCTCGGAGACCATGGTTCCGAGGTCGCGGTTCGTCGCGGCGATCCAGCGTACATTCACCTCAACAGTCTGGTTTCCACCCACCCGCTCGAAGCGACGCTCTTGGAGTACCCGGAGCAGTTTTGCCTGCAGATCGGGCTTGAGCTCGCCGACTTCATCGAGAAAAAATGTGCCCCCGTCGGCCAGCTCAATCCGGCCTCGGCGGCGCCCGACGGCGCCGGTGAACGCTCCGCGCTCGTGGCCGAACAGCTCACTCTCCAGGAGGCTCTCGGACAGTGCGGCGCAGTTGATGGCCACGAACGGGCCTTCTGCGCGTCGGGACCACCGATGCACGGCCCGTGCAGTGACCTCCTTGCCCGTGCCGGACTCGCCGAGCACAAGCACTGTGGACTCGGTGACCGCGACCTTTCGCAGCTGGCGAACGATGGGCAACATCGCCGGTGCACCCCACGTGAGGCGGGGGGCCGGTGCTTCGGCGTCGGCCTCAATGCGCGCTTTGAGCTGGTGTCGCTCTACGGCGCGCGCGACGATCTGACGGAGCTCTGCGAGACTGCCCACCGGCTTTTGCAGGTAGTCGAATGCGCCGAGCTTCATCGCCTCGACCGCATGTCCGACCGAGCCGTGCGCGGTGAGCATGATCACTTCGAGGTCGGGATGCTCCTCGCGTGCGGCTCGGAGCAGAGCCATCCCATCCATCCGAGGCATCGAAAGATCGGTGAGCATCACGTGGAATGAGCGCCGGGCCAGCCGAGACAATGCGGCCTTTCCGTCGCTGGCCTCTTCGACCACATGCCCAGCCACCTCCAGGGCATCCGCCAGGAAGTCTCGGATGTCCTCTTCGTCGTCGACTACAAGCACCCGTGCCATTCAGACCTCCGGAATCCGAGCGGTGAAGCGCGCGCCGCCCCCCTCCGCGGGGGCCATTGTGAGCGTACCGCCGTGCAGCTCACAGATGCGACGGGCCACGGCCAGGCCAAGTCCGGTTCCCTGTTGTCGCCCGGTCACGAACGGCTCGAAAATGCGCTCGCGCTGGTCTTCAGGCACACCGGGTCCCCGATCGCGCACCGAATAGACCAGGGCATCCGGGGATCGGTGGATTCGAACCTCGACGGAGCTTTCTTCCGGTGCGTGCTGCAAGGCGTTGGACATCAGGTTGGCAAGCACTTGGGCCATGCGGGCCGCATCGAGTGGAAAGGAGCCAGCCACATCGCCCTCAATGCGGAATCGGGACGCGTCGAGTCCCTCCATCGCTGCTTCAATCGGCCCACGAACCGTGACCGGCATGCGCTGGACCTCTGCAGATCGCGCAAACGACAACAGATCGTCCATGCGTGACTGGAGACGCTCGACGTTGCGGACCACTCGCTCGGCCCGTCGCTGCTTGCGGCCGGGCTCCGCGCCTTCCACAAGCAGCTGTGCGTGTCCTTTGAGTGCAGTGAGCGGGTTTCGCAGCTCATGGGCCAGCACCGCCGACATCTGCCCGAGAGACGCGAGGTGCCGGGTTCGGGCCAGCTCGCGCTCCGCTGCTTCGATTCGTGTGCGCGCGCGGGTGGACCACAGCGCCAGACCCACCAGCACGAATGCGCCCACCACAGAGGCCATCATGGCGCGTTCGGTGCGAGTCTGGAGGTCGCGGGCGAGCGTGGGTTCGAAGTCGATCACGAGCCGGGGCGGGGCTCGACGGGTATCGACGGGGGGGGCCCCAGGTCCGGAACGGGCCTGCTCGGAGCGGGGTGAGGGCAGGGAAACCATCAGGCGTGCTCGACCCTTCCCCACGACCAGAGCACCGGGCTGCGGAGGGAGCTCGGACAGCGAGCCTGGATCCCCGGCATCGGTGAGGATCCGACCGTCGGCACTGACGAGTGCCATCCACAGCACGCCGGTTTCGGCTGCCTGGGCAGGCTCGAGTGCCTGGGCGAGGCCCTCAGACTGTGCCGGACTCAGCCCGGCTGTCGACAGCTGCACCGACACCCGCTGGAGCACCCCTTCGCCCTCAGCGCGAATCAGGTCGCGGGTGCGACTGCGCATGCCACGATCGCTCCACGCGGTGACTCCGACAAACAACGTTGCGAGGGCGACGATGGCGAACAGGAGTCCGTGACGGGCGAGAAAAGGGCGCGAATGCACGGCGTACCGAGAATAGTGTAAGTGCGGAATCAGCCCGCGATGGTCGCCCAGCGTGGGTGCTCTGAGAGGCGCAGATAGTCGGCGTCTTCAAGCGCTTCCGAGAGCAGGTTGGGCGCGTCTGTGCCGGCGGTGAGAAGGTCGCCAAAAGCACCATCCGCGTCGTCCATCAGGGCCTTTGCCGCCCCCCGTGCATACAGGTCGTTGGGGGCATCGTCGCCATAGCCATCGATCGCGCGCTGAAGGGCTCCATGGGCGTCTTCGTTGAGACCCACTTGGAGGAGACAGCGACCCAGGGTGTGCCAGGTGTGGGGGTTGTCTTCGCGTGCGACTGCGTCGCTGAGAACAGCAATGGCGGCGTCGGTCATACCCAGGTCTGCG
>CAJWOS010000380.1 GCA_913044235.1 uncultured Pseudomonadota bacterium | reverse complement strand
ACGATGGTTATTTAGATTTTAAAACAAATGCCCTGCCCATACTAAATAAATATAACTTCCCAGTTACCGTAAATGTAATAACTGATGTATTAAAAAATGGAGATTCGCATTGGACACAAAAGCTTTCCTCTATTGTTGAAAACATCGAAAAGCAGGCACTTCCAGTCGACGCTCTCGCATTTGCGCTCGCGCAGGACCCAACCCCGTACGACGTCCTGCTCCTCCAAAACCTCTATGGCGACATCCTGAGCGATCTTGCTGCAGGTTTGGTGGGCGGTCTCGGTGTGGTGCCGGGCGCCAACATCGGAGACCGAATCGCCGTCTTTGAGGCTGTCCACGGTACCGCTCCAGACATCGCCGGCAAGGGCCTGGCCAACCCCCTAGCGGTCCTCAACAGTGCCTTGCTGTTGCTCCAATACGTGGGAGAACACAAGATCTCCGATCGCGTCGAGCGAGCGATCCACGACGTCCTCGAGAAAGGCGAAGTCCGCACCGGAGACCTCGGCGGGTCGGCCAATACGGACCAGTTCACCGACGCGATCATCGACGCGCTGTAGGAAGACAATGATGCAAAACACAATCAACTCCTCCACGGTCCTCCATCGGGTCACCCTCCTCCCCGGTGCCTGGGTCGGCTCCGAAACCAGCTCGGTGATGCAAGAGGTCATCGCGGCCACAGGTGTGCTGATCGAGTGGGAGCGATTCGACGCCACCGATCACGTACCGAAGCCGCTGCTCGACAGCGCAAAGCGCACCGGGCGGCTGGTGCGTGGCCGCCTGTCGGGTGTTCGCACCCACGGCCAGCTTCCTCCCGCCGTTCAGCTCCGGCAGAGTCTCGGTTCCTGGTGCATGATGCGAGAAGTGCGGGCGATTCCCGGAGCCCCTGCTCGGTTTCCCAATATCGATGTTGTGGTGATTCGCGAGGCGAGCGAAGGAATCTATACCGGCATGGAACATGCCGTTGCAGAAGGAGTCTACGAGGCGATCAAGGTCACCACGGCTACCGCCTGCGAGCGTATCGCCCGACACGCCTATGCATGGGCGCGCGCGCACGGCCGCAAGAAAGTCAGCATCGTGCATAAGTCCAACATCATGAAGAAGTCGGATGGTCTCTTCTTGAAGACCGCCCAGCGGGTGGCACAGGAATACCCCGACATCCAGACCGAAGAAGTGATTGTCGATGCACTCTGCATGCGGCTCGTACGCTGGCCTGAAAGCTTCGATGTCCTGCTCACCGGAAACCTGTTTGGCGACATCGTCTCCGACCTGTGCAGCGGACTCGCAGGTGGACTGACGGCGTCCACCACCACCACCACCTGCGAGGGTGTGACCCTCTTCGAGAACCCACACGGCAAGGCGCCGACACTCGTGGGGCGGGACCTCGCGAACCCAATTCCAATGGTGCAAACGGGCGTAAAGCTTCTGCGAGACCTCGGCGAGACCATCGCTGCCGACCGCATCGAGGCCGCCATCATTGCCGCTGCGCAAGCAGGCTGCCGGACCACTGATCAAGGGGGGGCTGCACGCTGCTCGGAAGTGCGAGATACCCTGCTCGCCCATCTGGCATCCCAAGAGGTGGAAGCCTGACCCGTGGACTGAAACCGCGATCCCGAGCGGTCGTAGCTGTAGTCGAACCATTCAGCCGTTCTGCCAAGCGCGCACAACCTTGCGCCTTCTCCTGTCCACAGCTTCCGATCACCAACCAGACCATGGCCCCAGCCACCCCGTTTGGGACCGTGGACTCGTCCGTTGCCGAGGCCCAGCCCGTCACCCGGCACTGCGAAAGGAGCAACGATTGGTGCGGAGTCCTGACAGCCGCATTTGGCTGAGATACCAGTGATGTACCACGCGAGCAGGCCGACTGGTCTCTCGGCCCGCATCGGGATCCACCCGTTGCGGGCCGCTCCGCTCCGGACTTGAGCCCTCGGTCTTCCTTTGATCACCACCATCATCATCACCGCAGCCGTCTCGCTGATGCTGCTGGCCACGGTCTTTGGGCTCGCTGTGCACCGGATGATCCGGCTGCGACGCGCCGACGAGCGGGTCTGGGCCGAGGCCACCGCACACCGTCTCACAGCGATGGGAAACCCCTTCCACACCACCCAGCGCACGCAGGTGCGAGGGCAGGTAGCCGGACGCACGGCGGTCCTCGCTCGCTCAGCTGGCGGTCGAGCCGTGGCGGTCGTGACCCTGCATGTACCGATCGCGAACTCTGGCGGCCCCCGTCGCCCCAACTTGCGGATTCCCCAAGACGGGACCGACCATCGCTTCGGTACGCGATGGGTTCAAGTCTGGACCTCCGAAGCCGACCCCGCGGCGACGCCCCCACTCCTTGCTCGGGCTCTCACGCTCGCCCAGGCCGCGGAGGAGCAGCAGACCGCACCCTGGGCCTTGTTCGCGGGTCAACAAGGCCTCGCTTTCAAGGCGTCTCGCGAAGGCGAGCCCTGTGCAATCGAAGGTGAATTCGACGGCGTTCCGATGCACGTTCGCCTCGACGGGGCCAGCAAGCCGCCGCTCAAGACGGTCATTGTGGCTGGATTTCCCCGCCGGAGGCTGCGACATCCACTCCGGGCGATGGGTGGCCTCGAGTCCCTCACCATCGACCTCCCCGACCTCCTCGAGCGATACGACCATGCAGAGGTCGAAGACGGTACCGTGCGTCTCCAGCTCGATGGCATGGTGGTGGACGACCTCGAGCAGCGCCTGCAAGACGCCGCTTTGATTGCTCGGGCGTTTGCCTCATCGGCCACCAGCTGAGCCCTACGGCGCCAGCACATCGATGGGTGCGGTGTCGGGATCAGACGCATCTTCATTGTCGGGCCCCACCTGCCAGCCGAACCCCAGCCACTCCAGGCGTTGGCGAAGCACGTGTATGTCACACGCCAGCACCACACACGTGCGTGCATCAAGGCGGCGTGTGAGCAGCGGTCCCGCCACACGGTCTCGACAGAGCGCATCGGCAGCGGCCTCCGGCAGCACCAGCATCGTGCAGGCCTCGGACCGCGCCGTCAGGGTACCCGTGGCGCCCAGCACAGCGGCTTCCAGTTCTCCCGGCAGTGGTCCTTCATGAAAGCGTCGGAGTGTGTTGAGAAAGTCGGCCGGGTCGTCGAGTGCTTCGGGGGCAATCTCCCATCGCCATCCCAGCGGTCCGGGATCGACCGGCATCCCGATCCGATCCGCCAGCACCCTGACCGTGAGTGCATCCTCGCCAAAAGGCACGCGGATCACACCCTCGACCACCTCAAACCGAGCGGGTGGCCCCCCGCGGTACTGCAGCTGCCGCGCCTCTGCAGGTGCCGGCCCGTTGAGGATGGTGAAGCGATCTTCAGCCCGAGTCGGGTCTTCGAGTACCGACACGCCCGTAAACAGGCGAATGCGCACCGCTGACCGTTGCCAGTCCCGAATCCCAGTCGCCACATTCGCCGGCACGCCGGTGCGCGACCACCGCTCCAGCCATTCCAAGAGGTCGTCGTATCCATTGGCAAGATCGGCCGTGACGCCATCCTGCGTGAGTCGGTGACGATGCATGACGTCGCCATCGACATACGGTGCCGCACGACACAAGCGCCCATACATCCGCTCCGAAACCTCACGGGGATCCACGAGGATGTCCCGGTCTGGTGTGAGCAGAAAGCCCCCATCGCCCGGCGTCCAGGGAGATGAAGCCCGAAATCCCACCACGCCATTGGCGTTCAGATGGGCTTCCAGCAGGCCCATTCGGTGCAAGCCTGCCGCCGCACTCTGCAGCCACTTCCACTCTCGACGGCTCCAACGGGTCCGTGGTCGGGTCTTGGCAGCCAGCACTTCCGGACAGCGGGCCTCCAGCTCCTCGGAGAGCTGGCCAAGATCGACCCAGCCCGTGCCCGCGACCCGCAACAGCAAAGCACCGGCCGTCTGGACACCGGCCTCCCCGAGCAGCAAGAGAGGCTCGGAGATCGGTCGCGGCTTCGACTCCGGGTAGCCGCTCAAGACCGGCCCAGCAGAGCGGACGAGCCCAGCAGCCTGCGCCCAGGCGAGCGCCAGTGACCAGCGCCCCAGATCCTCCCCCATCGACGACAAGAACCGGCGGTGGTCGTCGCGCCGCATCACCCCAGCTTGGGTGAGCCGCAGCGGTGCCATCTCCAGGACCGCTGCCACGATGATGGCATCCGCGCGAAGATGCGACGGCGGCGGATGGGCCGTGTAGGGGTGAGCCTCCTGCAGCTCCGGCCAGAGGGGCACCCCCGCAAACACGTCGTTCAGACGGCACATCCCGGCATAGTAGCGGGGATCCAGGGTGCCTCCCTCTGAGGGTCGCACCCGAGGAACCAGCGCACCAAGCCGCCAGAGGTCCTCTCCATCAGACTCAATGTCGCGCCGAAAGCGGTCGGGCACCGGATCTCCGGGGGCAACCGCAAGCCGGATGCAATCCAGCAGGTCGCTGGCCACAGGGTCGAGCTTCTGTGCCGCACTCAGTACGGCGTCTTGTTGCCCCACGAGCGAGGGCTCCACCCACATCGAAGCGATGAAGTCTGGGGTGTACTGCAACAGGGTTGGTTCTGGAAGATGGTCGGCCACCCGACTCCCTGGTTCCGCAGCAAGCAGTCAGACGCCGCTGCGCAGCGCAACAAAATCACCCTGCAGCCAGCAGTCGATGCTGGTGTCCGCGCCGTCAAGGTCCACGCCAATGTAGCCGTACCCACGAATTTCATCGCGATCGACCTGCCCCTGGGTGTAGAGCAGGCCCCCGATCGAGATGTACAGCTCATGCCCAGAGAAGGTCTTGGAACCGGTAAAGACCACGCCGCCCTGAGCGTTTTCGATTCCAAAGTACCGCTCTTCCTCGCGGTTGAAGGAGGCGTAGATCCGATCCGGCACCCGACCTTCGATGTACATCACGCCATCGAGCAGCGTGCGCATGTCGTCGGCGGCCAGCCCAGGCACAGAACATCCGCCATCGCTGTACACCAGCGTAGCGAACGAGGCATTCCACGCGCCCAGAATGTTTGGCACATCCCCCGAGTCTCCACCACTGCCATCCACGTCGCCGCATTCATCTACGCTCGGGCCCGGCGAGGCCCCTTCCTCATTCGACGAGTCTCCGTCGCCCTTGCCGCATCCACTCGCACACAACAGTAGAGCGGCCATCAGCGGGAATCGAGCAGAAGCGAGCACACCGACCGGGTCGTAGAAACGCATCATCCTTGCCTCCGCCACCCATCGTAGCCGATCCCACCGTACCTGTTCAGCGCCAGGTCTCCGAGGGACCGATGATGACGTCCACCCGGCGATTCTTTGCACGCGCTCCATCGGTCTCGTTGGGGACCTGTGGTCGGGCGTTGCCGAGGCCGGCCGCGACGAGGCGTCTACCATCGACCTCAAACTCGTCGACCAATACGCGCACCAGCGATCCCGCTTGTGCTTGTGTGAGCCCCAGCGCGTCGCGATGGAGGCCCTGAACACGGCGCGAAAGTGGAGAGTCATCAGTATGGGCCACCACCCAGGCCGTGGTCTCCGGATGGAGCTTCAGCGCTGTGGCCAGCAAGTCGACCACCAAGCGAGACTCGCGACGGAGCTCAACGGCATCGGTCGGAAAGAGCACCGATGCGGGCACGCTCACAATCACTCGTGCCCCGTCGCGAACGACCTCAACTTCCGTGCTGGCGTAGGCCTGCAACAGCTCGCGGTACAGGGCCGTCGGCATACCGGCATCCGCGCAGGTCCGCGCCGTCTCTTTCGCTTCGTCGAGGCGAATGCGACACGCCAGCACCTCTCGATCCAGCTGCTCGACCGTGGCGCGTCGCGGGCAGTCCTTCTGCACGAAGATCCCCGCAACGCCAATCGACAATACCCAGGCACCCAACATCAGATTCGTCGCTCCGCGCGGGTTTGCAACGGGGGCTCGAGGGTCCAGTCACTGTGCCCCTGACTGCGCGGATTGGTGCGCCCTCGACCAGCCGCTCGGGCGCGAAGCCAGCGTCGCGCCCACCGTCGGACCGACTCGGGAAACTTCGGGTGCCACTGGTCGCCTCGTCGCTCCAGGGCGATGATCATCCACTCCAGATGGTCCGGATGCCGCTCGACGGGACTGCCCTCGTAACGGCCCGTGAGAAACCGAGGATGTCCGTCGGGCCCCACATCGAGATGCCCGGTATCCGGCGGCGGGCTCACCGCATCCGCCCACTCCACGAAGCCCTGGAGGTCTTCTGGTGCTCCATGACGACGCGCGATTTCCACCAACACCCGTCCGCACGCCTCGGCATCGTGAGAGGCTCGGTGGGCATTGTCGAGCGGAACGCCCAGCTCTTTGCAGATCGCCTCGAGACGGTGCGAGCGCATCTTCGGCATCAACCGCTGAGACAGCGGCAAGGTGTCGACCTCCGCCACCGTGGCCGGCCAGAATCGCCCGACCGCCTCCAACTCTACCCGCAGGAAATTGCGGTCGAACGAAAAGTTGTGCGCGATCAACACAGCGCCCGAAAGAACTTTTCGAACCCGCTCCGCAACCTGATCGAACGACGGAGCATCCGCAACATCGTCGTCGGTGATGCCACTGACCTTGGAAGCCGCCCGCGGGATGGGCATCCCCGGGTTGATGAAAAACTGATGGTGGGTGACGTCTTCGACATCCCCGTCGGGCCCCACCTCAAGCTCGACGGCACCAAACTCGATGACGCGGTCGCCATCGAACACATTGAGTCCCGTGGTCTCGGTGTCGAATGCCACAAGCCGGTGTCGGGTCCAGCGACGCTTCATGCTGCCTCGGAGTAGAGATTGGGGTCGTCGGATCGGACGACGCTTCGTCGCCGCCACTTTATCGCGTCGGGTCCCGCTCCAACGACAAATCCCGACCGCTCGACCGCAGCGCGTCTCCGGTAGCCCGGCAGGCGCCTCGCTCGACACCAACGCGCCAGAACTCCGGGAAGTGCGCATCCTTTCGATGCGTGGCACCTGAGAGGCCACAAGCCTGAGAGGCCGTACGCCAGTCCGATGGACGCCGAATCGGCCCCAGCCCCTATGGGGTCAGGAGTCGGACGAACCATCCTGAAGCGCCCGGCGACGTGCAGCAGCACCGCCCCGACGGCGGGGTGTCGGTTCCTCAACCACAGCCTCCTGTTCGGGCGCTGCAGCCTCTTCCTCCGCCTCCGCGGCCTGCGCGC
>CAJWOS010000379.1 GCA_913044235.1 uncultured Pseudomonadota bacterium | reverse complement strand
TGGAATGGCGAACCGAGGTCAACTGGGAGGACGAGTTCATCCAGCCGCTCGGCATCACCACGAACGGGGACCGGGGCGACTGGATCGTGAGCAGCAAGGGCGGACAGTTCCGGGTGATCTTTCTCGTGAGCGGGACCGACCGCTCTACGGATGATCTCGTGAACGTCTTGGCCGAGTGGTACAACATCTGGGGTGTGGCCAACCGCTATTGACCCGGCGCGTCCGTTCAGGACACACCGGGCCTGGATGGCCTCGGAGCCTCAGCCGGCGCTGAACAGGAAGGGGTAGGAGACAATCACCACGCCGTTCCCTTTGGGCTCGGGGAAGGAAAAGCGCATGAAGCGGTTGGTGATGCAGTCTTCCACACCGCTGTTGTGCAAGGTGGAGCTTCGGATTGTCGCCGACGAGACTTCGCCCTTGCCGTTGATGACGAACTTCACGGTCACCTTGCCGCTCAGGTCGGGGGAGCGGTTGAGCTCGCGCTGGTAGCAGTACCGGATCTGGTTCATGTGCCGGCGCACCACCTCGTCGATGAGGGCGCGGTCGAGTGAGCCCAGGATGACCGGGTCTGCGGTGCGCGCACTCAGTCGGCCCGTCGTCTTCTCGGAGAAGCTGCTGTCTCGGGTACCCGTACCTCGTGTGCCACTGCGTTGTCCCTTGGTGTCCCAGCCCCCCAGCGATGCGGCCGTGCCGCTGCCGCCGAGAGCGGAGCCACGGGAGCCCAGGCCGCCCGAGCCCAGCCGCACGCCCTTGGCGCCCAGTGCTGTGCCGAGCCCCGTCGTCATGTCCGTGGCGAGGTCTGAGGAGGAAAAGATGGACGACATGGCGGAGTCGTCGGACAATACGCCGAGAACACCGGCTTGCGAGACCACCTCGCGGTCGAGCAGCTTCTTCGGAGTCGGTCGACGGGCCCCCGAGGCTTCCTTCTGCCGGGCGTTTTTGCGGCCGATGGTGCCGGCTTCGCCCTTGGCTTTGGCTCCGGCATCGTCTTTCGATGCGGGCGCATTCCTGGATGCAGGACGGGGGGCCGCGACGGGGCGATGGAGAACGAGGCTGGCCACCCGCTCTTCGAGGGCTGCAACGGTGCTCTCCGGGGGTGGTGGGGTGGTCCACAACACCATCATCAAGAGGGCGAAAACGGCAGCGCCGAGGGAGAGCACCCCCGTGAAGACAGGGTCGATGTTGGCACCGGGACGGGCCTGGATTCCGGCACTCTCGGGGACCAGACGACTCACGAGAACCATATCGCCGAGCTCAGCAACAAGGCGTGTCCCTTCCTGCACCTCAACGGCGAAGGTGCCTGCTCCATCGGGCCATGCTCGCCCTTGCTCGATGAGCGTGGAAAATCGGATGCGGTCCGAACCGCAGTCGATGAAGCCGTCCCAGTCTTCGCGAAAGCGGCCCACGAAGGTACCGTCTTCGAACCGGAAGAGAGCGAACTCGTCCTCCTGGAGATGATTGGCGGGGATGAAGAAGTCGCTCTTCCACTCCTCCGAGACCTCCGAGAGCATCGGAGCCATCATCCAGGCCACGGTCCCGAACGACCGAGGGACCCAAGCCATTGGAATGCCGAGCAGACGCCACCGCGTTCCGGTGCTGCTGCCACCGGTGACCGGACGACTTCCAGGACGGATGTGCTGCACGTCGGCGACCGTGTCGGACCAGATGCTGGCGACCTCCAGAACGGAGGGCTTGTCGAGGGCATCACCAGGTCCGGTGTGCCCGGAGCTCGGATGTAGGACGAACGCCAGGCTGGAGGGCGATGGAGCGGTCGTTTCGAGGGATGGGGTGGTGCGGGTCGACATGCATGGGTCTCCTTGGCCTCGGACAAGACGAGGCCCCGAGCCCCCTGGGATGGGGGCCGACAGTGGAAGTTCCGCGCTTCGAGCGTTGGCGCTCGGAGTGAATGCACTCGGGGTCGACACGGCATTGTGTCGGAACAACGAGCGCATCCGGCAGGTCCGAGAGCGGGAGCGCGAGGCGAGGGCCGGCTGGCCTCTTGCTCGACCGTCATCGCTCGCAACGGTTCCGCTGAGAATGCAAGCGGACTGTCAACGGTTGCGTCCCGCCTCCCATTGGGAGGCGAGAGCCTGTGTCTACATTCGACCGAAACCACGCAAGATTGTGGTGACCACCTTGTCTTTGAGAAGGAAGACCTCGGGACGGGTGTCGGATGTGGCGTAGTACATCGGGTTCCCGGTGTCTTCGGTGCGGGTCTTCCCTCCGATGCGCAGCGTGTGTTCCGTTCCGTTGAGCAGGCGCACGTTCACCACCGCCTTGGGATCGTTCAGTCCGGCGTCTGCAAGGGACACGTCGGCGATTCCATCGCCTCGGAGCTGGCCCATCGTATTGGCCGCGAAGAATACAAACTTTACGTCGAGGTCGATGTTCTGCGGCTCGAGCACGTTCCAGAGGTTGGTGGCGAGATCCTGTTGAATCAGGACGCGCTCCGAGCCTCCCTCCCACGAAAAGGTGTCGATGTCGGTGCGCTCGAAGGTGAACATCGTGCGGTCGCGGTAGTCGATCGGGCGGCCGAGCAGGCGCTTGATCGGCACAGCCGACACCCGGAGCACTTCCTCTTCACCCGCGCGCCGCGCGAAGGCCGCCTCGTCGACGGTGCGCTGGCCGACCTCGATGATGCGCTCGCTGCCATCGGTGAGGCGCACTGCCACCCGCACAGCCGGTGGGTCGAAGCCGGCGTCGAACTGGGTGTCCATGATCTGACCCGTGCGAAATGTGCCGAGCGACTTCACCATCCCGGTGACCACTTCCTGGTCGGTGGGCCAGCCAGGGTCGGGTGTGAGCTCCCATGGACCGGACTCGCTCTCTTTGCCCGGCGGCGGGGGCGCACGGGTGAACTCCAATGCCGGGGTGCTCGCGCCATTTCGGAACACGGTAAGGCGGTCGGCATCGGGTTCCTGAAAGCCCATCACCACTTTGTTTCGCCAGTCTGTGGGCGTCTTGTCGTAGCGGTGTCGGCCTCCCAATCGCGCGCGGTAGATGGCGTCGTCGCCCGAGAGGCGGATGAATGTGGATCCGCCCGGGCCTTCCTTGCCCATCGTAAACGACACGGATGGCTCATCGCTGCCTTCGAACAGCTCCACGACCAGACCGTTTCCAGCATCGAGGCCGTAGTCGTCGATGTTTCCGGCATCCACTTTCACGTCCAGCGGGATTTCCTTGCGGAATTGCGACAGCAGGGTGCGGACCGCAATCTGGTCGGCATCGCCTTCGATGGGCGCCCGCAGGCGCCACACCTTCATCGTTGCGCCGAATGCAGAGTCTTCGTCGGTTCCTTCCAGAATGATCTTTGCGGTGGCCGACGAAAGCTCGATTCGGTCGACCGTCTTTCGGTCAAGGGCGGCGAGGGTGGGCAGCTGCTCCGAGAGTCGGTAGCCGGTGCCCACATCGATGAAGTTCAGTGCCAGGAAGGCAAGGAAGGTCACGAGGAGGGCAATGGTCTTCTGTGTGGGCTTCATTGGCCGACCTCCTCAGACACTGAAGATGTCTCGGACACCCCGGCTCCGCGGCGGCGCGATGCCCATCGGGCGAGGCCGAAGAGAAACAACAGGAGGGGACCGGTCAGCAGGTTCGCCGCCTTGGCGATGCGTGCGTCGGATGGCTCGATCTTGTCGAGCTGGGGCATGCGAACTTGTTTTGCCCGAATGCTCACGAGGGTCTCGTCTTGGACGAGCCAGTCCACCAGGTTCAGCACAAAGGAGACATTGTTGGCCACGAAGTCGGCAGAACCCGCGGCCACGAGTCGGGTGGGGGCGCTCTCGCGAATTCGGCCGGCTCCGTCGTCGGCGCTTCCATCGGTGCGGGTGGGTATGGACCGATTGGCAAAGGCGCTTTCGAAGGTGCCGTCGAGCGCCACGAGGACCGGCCATGCCCCTCGCTCCTCGCCGGGGGCCACGATCTTGTAGGCCTGCGGGTCGATGGTGCGAATGCCGCGGATCCGACCGCTCGCTTCGGTCGAGCGAGCCAGGATGGTGGCCTCGAGGTCGCCGGGAAGGGGCTGCGCGAGCTCGACGGACGACACAAATGGGAACAGCATGGTGTCGAGTCCACGCACGGTGGGATGCTCGGTGGCGGTCACGTCTACTCGTGGGATCAGCGGGTAGTTGACCGGCATCCGGACCATGTACCGACCTTGGCGTACTGGAAGGTTCATCTGGCCGTTGCGGGCACGGTCCACCACGATGTCGCGGTTCACCTGAACTCCATACTTGCCCATCATCGCTTCGAGGTTGTGCACAACGGACTGGGGCTGCATCGTGCGCATGTCGGGCTTGGTGTTCGTGACAAACATCGCGAGCGCACCGCCGCGCATCAGGAACTGGTCGACTTCGTACTGGGCGCGTGGTGAAAACGGTCGCTGGGGGCCGACCACGAACAGGGCATCGACCTCTTCGGGAATGCCATCGATCGAATTCGGGTCGACTCCCTGCAGGTTGTATTCCTCTGTGAGGCTGTTGCGGATGCGCTCGAGTGGGCCTCCGCCGGTGAGTAGGTTCGGCTCGCCGTTGCCGAGCGTCCAGCCCACCGTGCGCGGACCTTCCTCACTGACGAGGCGCTTCACTGCACGGGCGAGCTCATACTCGAGGGTGTCGGTGGCCGTGACCGCAGGCAGGACTTCTTGCCGGTCGCCGTACACGAGCGCAACGCCCATGTACACCTTCTTCAGCTCGGTGACCTGCGAGGACCGATAGCGGTACTGTATGGGCTCGATGCCGAAGCGCTGGGCCTCTTCCGTGAGCTCTTTCAGCCCGGTGGGGTCGGCGACCTCGATGTCCATCAGGCCTTTGCTGTAGGCTCGGAAATCTTCGAGCTTGTCGATCAGCACCTGCTCATGGTTGTTGTAGGGCGCCTGGAGGCCTTTGGTGAAGTACACCTTGGCCAACAGAGGCTTCTCGAGTCGATACAACAGCGCGCGGGTGGACAGGTCGAGAGAATAGACGCGGTCTGCGGTGAGGTCGAGGCGGGCGAAGGTGCCCGATGACCATGTGTTGGCGGCGATCACGATGCCGAACACCAACAGCAGTTGTGCCCATGTATTCGCAAGGAGGGAGCGTCGGAGATCCATCAGGCCAGCCTCCGTCGCTCAAGGGCGAAGACCGCGACATGCAGGAATAGCGCGACGACGGACAGGTAGAAGATGATGTTGCGGGAGTCCACCACGCCGCGTGCGAGGTTGTCGAAGTGATATTCGGTGGAGAGGTACTGGACGATGGGCAGCAGCGAAGCGGGGACCCGTGCGAGCGCGTAGCCGGACACAAAAGGGACGAGACAGCCGAGCAGGGCCACAAGGAAGCTCACGACTTGATTGCTCGTGAGGGCACTGGCTGCAGTGCCGACGGCCGTGAACGCTGCCCCCAGAAGAAACAGTCCGAGGTAGCCGCCGATGAGGGGGCCGACGTCGGGGGAGCCGAAGGCGTACAGCGTGAACGGCCAGGTGAAGGTGAGGGCGAGTGCGGTGGTCATGAGACACAGGGCCGCGAGGTACTTGCCCAGCACCATCTCCGACTCGGTCACCGGCATCGTGACGAGCAGCTCGATGGAGCCCGTGCGCTTCTCTTCGGCAAAAAGGCGCATCGTGACGGCCGGAATCAGCAGCAGAAACGACACGGCGCTCCAGAAGAACACGGTGCGCATGCTGGCCAGGCCGGAGGCCAATACATCCTGGAAGAACAAGGAAAAGCCGCCCACCAAGCCGAGAAAAACCGGAATGATGATGTAGGCGAGCGGGCTGTCGAAGTAGCTGCCCAGCTCGCGTTGAAAGATGGCGATGACGTTCTGCATGAGCCTCTCGGCCGTGAATTCGGCGGTCTGCCTAGCCGTGCACGCGGCTTGGGACAACCTGTTCCGCGGACATGGGCGGAACCTGGCGAGCTGTCCAGGGTGGGAAGGGCAGGGGAGGGGGATACGTTTTGGAGCGGAAGGTGTGACGTGGGGCCTGCCAGGACCCCACCCCCTTCTGTGCAGGGCCAGGCGCGCCCGATTGGAGTCTCTATGCGCAGGAACGTAGTTTGGGTGTGGTTCGCCCTGGGGTTCACCGCCTCGGGGTGTGTGGACAAGACCTCGAGCGATGGCACCGACTTGCCGGTCGATACCGGGCCGGTCGAAGACACCGGACCGGTCGTGGATACAGAAGAGCCCGACAGGCCCGAAGGCACGCTCGAGGAAGTCTTGCCGATCATCGAAGCGCACTGTGTGCAGTGTCACGGCACCGCTGTGCCGAGCGCGGGGCTCGATCTCGAGACGGACTTCTGTGGAACGGTGGTGGATGGGCGTCTGGTGGTTCCCGGATCGACAGGGGAGAGCTTGCTGTATCGACGCATGACCAGTGAAGACGCGCCGATGCCGCCGGCGGGTCGACTGGAGACGGACACCCTTCGCCCGATCGGAATTTGGATTCTGGAAGGCGCTGCCTGCGAATGAATGAGGGGCGCCTTTGCACTGGACCCTGGTCGGTTGCACTTCGTGCAGCTACAGTGGGAGCGGTTGTAGAGTGTACCTGAGGAGCCGCGAACATGGGCTGGGCGACAGGCAGTATGATTCCAGATGGATGGCCGGTTCTGGTCGGCGTTGTGTGCATTGGCGTGTCCTGCGCGCTGCTGAAGGATCCGCCGGACCTTTCCGCTGAGTCTGACCTCAGCGACATCTTCGATGTCGGTTCCTTTGAAGAAGCCACCGGGACCATCACGGAAGGGGGCACTGTTGCCGGCTCGTGGGAAGGCGCCTGCGAGATCTACGGCTATCCCTACCAGCTCGAGCTTGAGCTGGTCGGCGGCGGCGACACCATCACCGGTGACGGGGTGTGGTCGACCGGCTGGGGCACCTTCCCCGGAGAGATCTCGGGCTACCAGACTGACGGCGGCGTGGAGCTTGTGCTCGACATCGAATACTACGGTTATCCACTATACATGGACATGAGCGCTGAATTTGTAGACGGCACTCGGCTCGAAGGACAGTGCTCGTTGTCCTACGGCTCGATGGGAACTCTGCAGCTTGACCGGCTGTTCGACTGACCGACAGCGGCACAGGCGGGGAGGCGGGTCGAGCGACCAGAGAGCCTACTTCGCAGGAACGGCTGCTTTATTGGCCATCTCTGGAACAATCGGCACGTCGTCGTGGCGGG
>CAJWOS010000378.1 GCA_913044235.1 uncultured Pseudomonadota bacterium | reverse complement strand
TCGCCATCAGATCTTGATTAAGCGCATAAGGTGACGCGATGACATGTAGACGCGCGTGACTCTGGACAGAGTGAACGCGTACTTTAATCTCATCTGAGTCAACGCTGAGTGGTTCGAGGATTTGACGCGGGGGAGGCGTGTGAGGATAGACCCCTTTAGGGGTAAACCACACGCCATCGATCAGCTGATCTGACTTCGAGAAGACTTGAAGTGTAGTGAGGGTCTGACGATGACTGTCAACCAACTGATATCGACCCGCCTCGAGTCCTTTGAGCTCGACGATTCCATGCTTAACATTGATCGCTTGAGGGATGACTCTTAGTGTACGTTGATCGCGGAGATAAGTCTTCGATGACCCTGGCCACATAAAGCGCAGGTCTTGACCCGCTCGCGAAGTGATCTTCGACATCATAGGTTGATCACGTCGAGTGAGTGACCAGCGATGCATCCTTCTACGGTCGCTCTTCTCGGTGCTGATCGGTTATATCTCGCTGCGCCGATCGGGCATCTATTTCTCGATCCTGACGCTGGCCTTCGCGCAGATGTCGTTCTCGCTCGCCTATTCCGTGCTGACGCCGATCACCAACGGCGAGACGGGCCTGCAGCTGTCGCTGAACGATCCGCGCATCCTCGGCGTCAGCCAGACGGCGGACGGGTCGATCCCGATGACGAATTTCTTCGGCATCGCGATGCGAGACGGCTTCGAGCTGTCGATGGGCGGCTGGCTGTTCACCTTCAACGCCGGCTACTACCTGTGCGCCGCAATCCTGCTGATCGCCTTCTATGTGTCGATCCGGATCTTCCGCTCGCCCTTCGGCGTGATGCTGAAGGCGGTGAAGTCCAATCAGCAGCGCATGCTCTACACCGGTCTCAATCCGCGTCCCTACACGTTGGCCGCCTTCGTGATCTCGGGCATGTATGCCGGGCTGGCAGGCGGGCTGATGGTCGCCATAAATCACCACGATGCGTTCATTGTCGCCGGGGTGTAGGTTCAGGTTCGCCGCCATCGACCGGAAGCTGTACCCCACCACCTCGAGGTAGCTCTCGGCCAGCTCGGAATACTTCAGTCGTCGTGCACGTCGCATATTTTGGTTCTTCTTGCCGTATCTGCGGGCCTTCAGCGCAAGGATGTCGCTGTTGGAGTCGAAGCCGACCGCTGAGGCTGTCTGGGTCGCTTCGTCGCCACCCAGGGTGCGCCAGTCCTCGACCATGGCGGGTGGCGTCTCCCACGGTCCATGCGAGGAGACACCGTGGAAGAACACCATGCGGGGTGGCTCGAGGTCGGCAAGCACCTCTTCATAGAGCCAGCCGAGGCTGTATTGATCGGGAATGCCTCCCCAGCCGATGGAGGGGCCGGTGTAGGCGAGGTCGTTGGCAAAGACGGTCTGCGTCCAGCCAAAGTCGTTGCGGAGATCCAGCCCCATGCGGGCACGATCCTTCGGTCGACACACCACAGTCTCGTATCCGTTGCCCTTGAGCCACCCAGGGAGATGGGTGAGCGCTTCGACGTTGGGGCGCACGTGGTTCCAGATGCTCTCGTAGCGAATCTGGATACCGAGCAGGGTCGAGGCATCCGAGATCCAGCTGCGACCGCCCGACACCGATGCGTTGGCCCAGCCGCTCGCCATGTGCCAGCCCTGTTCGGCCAGCGCAGGCTCGAGATCGTCAAGAAGCGCGCGCCAGCGCTCATTCATCTGTGGCGAGGTGTGCACTACCTTGCCGTAGCTCTCGATGATCAAGAGCTCGAGGTCGGGCTGTACCTGCGGCGGCGTTTCGCGCAGCGTCCGGTAGGCATCCGTCTGGATCGATGACTGCGTGAGTCTCCAGATGGCCGTGCTCTCTGCAATATTGGTGGCCCAGGCTGGACTGATCCACCGAGCCCCGCGGGGATTGGGCAGGAAGGCAAGCCCGATGGTGACCACCGTGACCACACTGCTGATGCCCACCGTATGCGGGCTCCGCAGCACGGGGCCGAGCAGCTTGTAGCCTGTGAAGACCACGGCGGGCACGGTGACCAGAAGTGCGAGCAGTCCGCCCCAGGCCTTGCTCGGATACAGATCGAAGCCGAGCACCCAGAGGTGGGGGAACAAAAAGGCGAGGTCGTAGAGTAGGGGGTCGGCGGAGGTGAGCAGCTGGCCGCTCACCTGGACCACTTCCAGCAAGAAGAGCGCACACCACACGACTGCGAGGGCGAGGCGAGTGCGGGTCGAGGGACCGAGCCATGCACACACCAAGACCGCGAAACACCACTCACCCAGAAGTGAAGTGAGGTCGAGATACTCGGCTGTATTGATGGCTTGGCCGGGCCCGTTCAGCGCGATGCCCAAAGACAGCCAAATCCCTTGAGCGATGGCGGGATGCTTCACGCTGACTCGACAGGCCCCGTGAAGGAAGCCCAGGCTACGTCGCTCTCACGCAGATTGACCGCGATCGACGACAGACCATTCGCATGCGGTCCCAGTGTGCCGGCGCGCACGGCGTCGCATAGCTTTCCATGGATCCAGCCCGCCAAGAATTCGGTGGTGGTGTTCTGACCCTTGAAGCAGTCCAGATCATCGAGGTTGCGGTATGCGAGTGGCTCGAGTGCTGCGGCGAGGGCAACGTGGGCTGCGCCGATGTCGACCACGATGCCGTCGGGATCGAGGGCGGGTCGGTGGAAGGTGGCTTCGATGACATAGGTGGCGCCATGGAGGCGCTGTGCGGGGCCGAACACGGCGCCCTGGAAGCTATGGGCAATCATCACGCGGTCGCAAACGGTGACGCGGTATCCTGAAGTCATGGTGGTTTCCGGGGCAGGGGAACGAGCGGTCCTGTTAGCTTGAAATAGCGCCCGACGCTCTCTTCCGCTCGGGTAATGGAGCACGCCATGAGTCGGTCCAAGTCTTCCAATGGTCGCATGCGTGCGGCACCCCAGAAGAGTCCGGGCACCGGTCGCGGTCCAGTGACCATTCACCGCCGAGCGCCGGAGCCTCCACCCGCGACCTTGTCCGAAGCACTGCAAACGGCAGTCGAGTCTGTGGTGATTGGAGAGCTGATGCGGCCGGGGCTTGCAGGCACGGCCAAGACCGCCGCGCTCAATACGCTGTACCGATTCGGCATTCGAGACGGACGGGTCACCGTGCACATGACCCGCAACGGAGTCGCGCTCACAGTGGTGTTGCCGAAGGCACCGCATCGGGTGCGTGAGGTTGTGCTGCGGCTGGGCACCGGCACCGGCACCGCAGGCCTGTAGTGGCGCGCGGGTGGGCGCTCAGCTAGGCTTTTTCCCCGTGGTCACCCAGGTCCAGAGTGCAGCCCCGCCCGCCGTGGTCATGGTCTCGGCTCGGCGGGTGTGGAGCCGCTCCGCCACCTTTGCCGGGTCGAGCGATGCACTCTTGAGGCGGCGGTACATCTTGTCGGGGTACGACAGGGCGGTCCAGCGCTCTTTGACAGCACGCCAGGCGGCTTTTTCGTACTGCTTTTCGAACTTCTTTTGTGCGGTCTCGAGGGCCTTTGCGTCGCGCTTGCGACCGCCGTTCTTCCAGGCCTTGATGCGGGCTTGCGATTCCTGCCGCCAGCGCCCGAGGGAGGCACCCGCGGCAACGCCAGTCAGGAGCGTGCCCCACTCGCTGTCTTCGGGTCTGGGCAGTAGGAGGGGGGAGGCGGTCGGTACGGTGGCTTCTGTCGCATCTCTGGCTTCGAGGTTGTTTCCGGTGAGAGCCTTCTTCAGTGCGTCTTGGAGCATGTTGGGTGCCTCGTGCGGAGCGGGAAACGGGCCCGCTCTTGGGGAGCGTGGAGGGGGCAGAGAGCGCGTATCTGCCTCCGATGGTGGGCCGCAACGAACCCTTGTCCCGTGCGGGAACCTGCAATGAAGCGCTTGGATGCGGGTGGCGCGACTTCGATGAGGGCTCCGGCGGCAGGGCGTGTGCGGCACTGGTGGGGCCATGGGCGGCGTGGTCAGGCCTTGGCGCGCTGCTCTTGTAGGGCGTCGAGGAGGGCGGTGAGCGCGGGTGTGGGCGTGTCGATGGCTTCCGCTGCAGCGCAGAGATCGGCGAGCGCGGCTGTGGTTTGTGCGCCAACCTTGGTGAAGTGCACCCGCAGGTAGGTCTCAAGGTCGAGTGGAACGACGAGCGGTGCGAGGCGAGCGCCAAGGGCGACGAGCATCGGCTGCAGAAGCCAGGGTGGGGGGGCGGAGACACCATGGATGTGGGCCGTGAGCACTTGGGCTTCGGCGATGGCGGTGAGGACGGGCTCGAGGTTCTTGCGGATGGTGAGGGCGCGCAGGCGCCATCCGTGGAGCTCGAGGCCGGCGATGGTGGGCAGCAGAACCGCCGACCCCATCGCTCCCTGGACTGCTGCGTTTTCGAGTGTGCGTGCACCGAACCCTCCGCTCCGGAGCAGCGCGGCAACCGCGTTCACCCGTTCGACGGGACCGGACAGCGGCGTGTGCATGAGAGGCGGGTGCCAGACACACATGTGGGGGGGATCGGCCTGGGAAGCGTGGGGCTCGAGGGGAGACCACCATGCGAGAAAGGGAATCATGCCCGACACTCGCACCGAATGGGGCACGGTCGCTGTGAGGTGGTCTCGGGCCGATGTGCCGGTCTGAAAGAGCACGATGGAGGCGTCGCCGCGGGCCTGACCGAGCGCTCCCACCCAGTCGCCATGGAGGGCAGTGCTGTCGACTGCCAGCCAGATGCTGTGCCATTCGGTGTCGGCCACCTGCTGCCAGTCGTGTATGCGTGGCAGGTCGGAAAGCTCCATGAGGGGGCCCTGTCGAAACAGGCCCACCTCTCGAATCGGCATTCCCGTCGCAAGTCGCGCTTCGTGGTGCGGCTTGATGAAGAAGCACACCTCGGCGCCTGCCCTGGAGAGCGCCAGGGCATAGGCCTGACCGACTGCGCCTGCCCCCACCACAAGCACTTTGGGGGCGCTCAAGAGGCTTGCTCTGCTTCGGGTGCAGGCCCCGAGCCGGGGGGGCCCCACTCGATCTGGCCTGCGGTACGGATGCCTTCGGTACGGAAGGCCCTCAAGACGCGCTCGGTCACGTCGGTGCCGAAGGGGGTCTCGTAGCGTCCGTCAAGCACATAGGCTTTGGCGGTGATCTGGATGGCGAAGCGCTCGGCGCCGTCGGGGACCGGACCTTCGCGAAGGGCGATAGTGATGGGCTTTTCGAGATAGACGTAGCGGCTTGCAGCGCAGGCCTCGAACACAATGCCTTTGGCCCGATCGAAGTCCTCATTGCATCCGATCCAGAATCGGAACACGCACATCTGGTCGAGGGCGCCGGCATTTGCGCTGCTCACCACGTCGCTGAGGAACCGATTGTTGGGGATGGAGATGAGGTTGTCGTCGAGCGTAGCAATCCGGACCGTGCGCAAGCCGATCTCGAGAACTTCGCCATACTCTCCGGCGAAGGACACCCGGTCTCCCACTTGAAAGGGGCGGTCGAACAACAGGATGATGCCCGCCATCAGGGAGGCGAGGAGGTCCTTGAATGCGAAGCCGATGGCGACGGCGGCAGTGCCGCCGATTGTGAGCAGCACTTGCTCGGACAGCCGGAAGACTGTTCCCACCACGACCACCGTTGCCAGCACGAGGACAACGAAGCGACTGACCGCCGCAATATTTTTCAGCTGGAGGCGACGCTCGGTGAGGCGCTCTCCCAGTGCGTCGAGGCTGCTCGCAACGATGCGATTGAGCAGCAGAGCCCCTGCGACCACGAGGATCGCGTAGGGGATCGCTTCGGGGTGGATGAACTTGATGAGGTCGAATCCGCCTTCCATCGGCATTCCAAATCGGTTGGGTGAGGGCGCTTACTCGCGATGGAGCAGGTGCTTGCGGCGAAGGTGGCGATGGACCGCGGGGGCCCAGGACAGGTGGATGTCGTAGTGTTGGTCGGCGGAATCGCTCACGAGCACCCCGAGGCCTTCCAGGCGTCGGCACGCGGAACGACAGGTGGCTTCCGGTAGGTTGAGAACCCGCACGAGATCACGGACTTCGAGCCCGTCATGGACCACCAGGGCCGCCAGCACGAAGAGGGCATGCTTTCCGCCCTGAGCGAGAATCTCGCTGTCTGGCTGGTCAAAGAGAACCACGGCTGCTTGACCCTCCTGATCCCCCTTGCGCAAGGACTGGGACCAGGTCTCGAGAGCGACCCGGGGATTGCCACGCGTCGCTTCGGCGAGGAGTCGAAAGTATGCATTCCGTGCGCGTTCCCGGGCCCGGTCTGGGTCCGATCCAATCCAGCCCTCTGCGGCGAGGTCGTCGTAGGTGGGTTCGATGCCGGCCTTGCGAGTGTGTGCCTCCAGCCAGTCGCGGAGGGTCGAGGGAGCGAGGGGCTGCATGGCCACGCGACTGCGGAACACGCCGAGGTTGACCGCACCGCCAATGCCCTCGAGATAGGCCCAGTTGTCGCCGTGAAAGGAGCAGATCCAGAAGTGCCGGTCGGAGACCGCGTGCATCGTGGTGAGGATTTCTCGGAGGCCACGATAGCCGCCGACGGCCCGCAGGAAGCAGCGATGCAGGTCATCGATGACGAAGACGGTGGGCGGCAGGCGATCCAGCAGCGTGATGGCGGTGTCGGAGTCTTCGACAGACTCGGAGCGGCCAGCCAGGGCGGTCACCAGCCAGGCAAGCGCATCGGCGGGGTTGAAGATGTCGCGGTCGAGACGCACCTGGTGGATGGGGAGGCTGTCGTCGGCGGTGCCCACAATCTCGGGCACTCGACGAATCAAGCGGCTCTTGCCCGAGCCTCGCTGTCCGGTCACCGCCACCATGCCGCGGCGACGCTCGTGCTTCCAGTCTTCGAACGCTTCGGCGAGCAGCGCGGTCTCCGCGTCGGTGGAGACGTCTGCCGGGTCGAAGCGTGCGATGCGGGCCCGAACGTTGTTGGAGAGGGGCTGTGTGGGTGCATCGTCGGTATTTTTGAGCGACTGCCGTGCCAGAGCCGTGCTCACCCAGGCGAGTCCGGACCGTCGCTCCACGATGTTGTTGAGCGCCTCTGCGATCACGATCTCGACGGTGCCGCAGGTCTCCTCGGTCTCGCCCAGGGCGCGAAGCCGGGCGCGCAGCGCGGCCAGAAGATCGCGCACCGCCCCCTCATGGGCGACGATGCGGCGCTGCATCACCCAGGACATGGCGTGTCCCGCCCGGGGCGCAGAGCAGCCAGGCGCGCG
>CAJWOS010000377.1 GCA_913044235.1 uncultured Pseudomonadota bacterium | reverse complement strand
ACCGAAGGCCAGCAGCACCAGTCCACCCACCACCACACTGTCGTGGACCAGCAACGACCCCGACGAAGCCTCCGGTCTCGTGGCGCTCAGTCCGGCCGACCAGGGCATCGGAACCGAACACGAAGACTTCGCACTGGCCGGATTTCAGCTTCCCGACCCCGCCGAACAAATCTACAGTCTGTCCGAGGTTCGCGGGAAGGCCGTGGTTTTGGTGTACTGGGCCCTGTACTGACCCGTCTGCAGTCTGGAGGTTCCAGACATCGCAAACGCAGTCACCGACCAATACAGCGCCGAAGACGTGACCGTCTGGTTGCTCAATACAGACGACGAGTACGCGACCGTGCTCGACTTCGCAACGACCGGCGGCATCGACATCCCGATGCTGTATGACGCACGCCAGCCCTACGACCGGTACTATGCCAACAACGAAGGCGGCGACGCCTGGGCCCCCTACCCGCTGCAAGTCATCGTCGACCCCAGCGGGGTAATTCGCTACATCGCCCATCAATACGATGCTCTGGCGGTTCAGCAAACCCTCGACACCATCCTGGCGGAAGAATGACGCTCAGTGGGTCGGTCGGACGGCAAATGCACCGGTGAGACCCACGGGCGCAGAGTCGGATCGCTCCACAAATTCCACGCGCGCAGTGGGCGGGCCCTGCTCTGCCCATACACACAGCGCATCCACGGCCGCGGGCGCGCCTTCGCAGACCACCTCGACCGTGCCATCTCGCCGGTTGCGCACCCAACCCACCAGTCCCAGCGCCTGGGCCTCCCGCTGGGTGCACACGCGGAAGTATACCCCCTGAACGCGCCCGTACACCCGTAGATGAGCCCGTGTCGGCGCCTCAGCCGACATGGACCGGTACCTCTCCGGAGATCCAACCGAGCAGGGTGGCCTCATCGACCACCCGGACCCCGAGCGCTCCTGCCTTGGCAAGCTTGCTCCCGGCCTTCTCACCGGCCACCAGCGCAAAAGTGCGCTTCGAGACACTGCCGCTCACCTTGCCGCCGGCCGACTCAATCCCTTCCTTTGCCGCTTTCCGGGAAAGGGTGGGAAGGGTGCCGGTGACCACAAGCGTCTTGCCCTGCAACGGCTGCGCCGCGTCTGCCGCGTCCGAGTCATCAGGGGCATCGCGGTCTGCGGCCACGCCCAGCCCCAGAGCCTCGAGCCTGCGCACCTCCGCTTCGATATCTGGGAGGTGCAGGTGCTCGTGCATCTTTCGCGCCAGGTTGTTCTTGACCTCTGGTATGGCTTGGAGCGCCTCCACCGATGCGTCCAGCACCGCCGAGAGAGACGCGAACCCACCGGCCATCCCCTTGGCCGTGGACTCTCCAATATGGGGGATGCCGAGCCCCACCAGCACGCGCCAAAGTGGGCGATTCCGGCTTTCCTCAAGGGCATCGAGGAGATTCTGAGCAGACTTGTCTGCCATGCGCTCCAGTCCCGAAACGGCCGCATGCTGCATCGCGTACAGGTCACTCGGACGCCGAGCCAGACCCGTCTGTACCAGTTGAGCCACCAGCTTGGCTCCCAGTCCCTCGATGTCCATTCCCGCGCGACTGGCGTAATGCTGCAAAGCAGCTTCCACCTGTTCGGGACAGCCCAGCCGATTCGGACAGCGCAGCAGGTCGTTTGGATGGGGATCCTTGTCGTCGGCAGCTCCCCGCTCCTGCGACTTCAACCACTCGGGAGACGGCTCGCGCTCCAGCACTGCGCCGCACCGTGGACACTGCTCCGGAAAGGCCACCACACAGCGGGTCCCCCGGTCCGCCTCGTCGACCACCGCACCCACGCGCGGAATCACATCACCCGCACGATAGATCTCGAGGAGGTCGCCCACGCGCAGCGGCGCCCCCGGAATGCCGCGGCTCTTGGTCCGGCCCTGACGGGTCTGCCACGCTTCGTAGGGAAAGCAGGCGTGCCGCTCGTTGTGCAGCGTAATGCTGGTCACGGTGACACCGCCCACCCGACATGGAGCCACCTTGGCGACCGGCGTGATCACTCCGGTGCGCCCCACGCCGAACTCCACCGCCAACAAGCGGGTTTTCTTGCGCGGCGGCGGATACTTGTAGGCCACTGCCCACTTGGGGCTGCGAGTGACAAACCCGATGGCGTCCTGCCACAAACGGTCGTTCACCTTGATCACGGCTCCGTCGATTTCGTAGTCGAGCTGCCCTCGAACCTCCCCGATGTGCCGAACGGCTTCGACCACAGCGTCAGGACCGGCACACACCCGGTTGAGAGCGTTGACTTGAAAGCCATGCCGCGCGAGCTGCTCCAACAGTGCCGAGTGGGTGGAGGCATCCTCGACCGTGATCCCCTCCCCCGCAGAGCGCGCGATGAACATCAGCGGCCGCTCGGCGGCCACCGAAGGGTCGAGCTGGCGCAAGGTGCCGGCCGCAGCATTCCGTGGATTCTCGAACGCTTTCTCGCCTCGGTGGGTGCGACGCTGGTTCATCGACGCGAAGCCGGACAACGTGAACAGCACCTCACCTCGCACACTCAGGTAGGCGGGTGGATTGCCCTTGAGCGAGAGCGGGACGTTGCGAATGGTGCGCACATTGTGGGTGACATCCTCACCGACCTCACCGTTTCCACGGGTCCCCGCACCCACGAGCACACCGTTTTCGTACACCAGCTCCATCGCGAGCCCATCGAGCTTGGGCTCCACCACATACTGAATGACGCCCTCGAAGAGAATGTCTGACTCGGCGAGCGCGTGCCGCACTCCACCGCGCAGCGTACCGGTCTGGGGATGTCGCTTTTCGTCGAATCCGCGAATCTCCGACTCGTCGAACGCGTTGCCAAGACTGAGCATCGGCACCCGGTGCGGAAAGGGCTCGAGTCCATCCACCGGCTGAGCACCCACCCGCTGCGAGGGGCTGTCAGGACGGACCGCTTCGGGAAACCGGGCTTCGAGAACCTCAAGCTCCCGGTACAGCAAATCGTAGGTCCGGTCGTCGATCTCTGGCGCACCCACCACGTGGTACAGGTGATTGTGATGGTTGAGGGCGTCCACCAATACGGGAACTCGAGCCAGCGCAGCATCCGGCGGCAGCGCAGTCCAACGCGCCGAGAGCGCGTCCAGATCCATGGTCAGATCAGCCGTGATCTGCGGTGCGGAACCATCGAAGAGTGAGCGTTGGGATGCGGCCATTTGCCCTCCAGCATCCTGCGCCTATCCCCTCGGTCAACGCGAGGCGGTCACCCGATCAAGGTGAGCAGGATCGGGGCACGCAACTCGACCTTGTCTCCCCCAGGCGCACGCACGCGACGCACCAGCCCAGCGCGCAGCAAAGGAGTGTCCACATCGGGGGACTCAATCTCAGGCTCGCCCGGGCGGAGGCCGACAAGACGGTCTGCGAGCGGGTCGAGTGCGATGGCCTGATCCACAGCAGTACGAAGCTCACCTGCCATCGGCCCGAGGCACTCGAGTACCTCCCGCGGCTCGGTGGGAAGGTGCCCTGTCCGGCGAGCCGCAGTCGCGATGGTGTCGACCAAGGCGGGAATCCCACCCGTGATTCGGGTGACGCGCTCCACAGCTTCGTCGGGCATCGGCCCCACACTGGCCACAAGAGACGCCTGGGCCTCATCACTGGCGAAGTCGACCAGCTCCACCCGGGGTGCCGTGCCCAGCTTCAGCCATCCTGCAGACTCGGTGGTGGCGAGCACCACGCCACATCGGCGCTCGAGGGCATGGCGCTCCCGGTACCCCGACCAGATGGCCGCAATGTCTTCGAGCACATCCACCGGAAGCGCCTCGACATCACGCGCCAAGAGTGCCACGCGATGGGGTGATTCCTCATGGGCCCGCTCCAGCACCGACTCCATCGCGTATCGAAATCCGCGTCGATCGGCGACAGTCGTGGGTGCCGTACGGTGCCAACCCCGCTGTCCGAGCTGGCTAAAGAGCTGGAGTGCCAGCTGCCAGACTTCCGCCTTGGGGCGTCCATAGGCGGAGCGAAAGCTCACCACGCGACATCCGACCGCCGGCTCTCCCACCGCGAGATCGAGCGAAAGGTCCTCCAAAAATCGAGGAACCGCCGCCCATGGTGGCGCCACCAACACCACTGGCTCCATCCGCCGCAGTCGCGCTCGGACCGCACGCGCAGCCCGTCCCCGCACCGCGGTGTCGAGCAGGCGAATCTCGGCCGGTGGCGGCAAGGAGGGCGCCATCACCCGCGATACGCGCAATCGACGTGCAAGGCGCGACATGCGGTCTCCAATCCAAAGCGACCCGCGCGCGCTCCATGCGCGGCGAGCCTTCCCAGGCTACGACCTTGGACTTGTCATGTCAAGAGTAGTGCTCAACGATAGTCGACACCAATCGACCCGCGGGAGGGCCTGCCACGCCTCCCGCCATGGCGATACACTGGGCTTCAAAGCAAGGTGCACGACCATGGGCAGCCGAAAGCAACGGGAAGAACTGGTTCCCAACGCAAACAATCCTCGACTGCTCATGCGACTGGTTGGGCTCATTGCGGCCGGCCTCCGCCGTCCTCGCGCGATCGCAGATGTACTGGAAGTCGAGCTGCGCACCGTGCACTACTACACGCAAGCGGCTGCATGGCTCGGTCTGGTCCAAGGGGTGAACGACGTCCAGCTCACCCGGCACGGTGTCGCTCTCGCCTTTGCCGAGCCCCGACAGCGGCTTCGCCACTACGCACACGCCGTGTGGCGCACCCCCGCAGCGCGGGACCTTCTGCTCGGTCGCTCGGAAATGCCAGACGCCGAAACGGTCACCGACTGGATTCAAGAGCAAGATCCGGAGCTCGCCGAGAGCACGGCGCGGCGGCGCGCGAGCTCGATTCGAAGCCTCCTGGGGCCCGCGATCGGCCGTCGGCCGAGCCCACGCACCCCCCAAGGAGAGCAGCTGATGCTCCCCTTCGGCGCCCGCAACACCACGGATGTCCTCGAGGATGGCCCCGCCCCCATCCCGAGTCCAACGCCGATCGTGCACGCGCCTGGGGTGGACGACAACCTCGACATCTACACTCGCTTGCTGTGTGCACTGCTCGATAACGGCGAGCTTCGTACCGGTCACCTTCGCGCTCTTCTCGACGAAATGGGGGCGGCTGACGTTCCCCTCGGCCCCTATGCTGAGCAAGCCATCCGCCGTGGTGATGCGGTCCGCGTTGCCGATCGCCTGGTGGCAACCGCCGGAGCCATCCAGCGACGGGACGTGGCTGCCGATCCCGTGCTGGTGGCTCTCACTGATGCGGCATACCGACGCTGGCTTCGACTCGCCCGGCATGAGCCCACCACCCTCACCCCAGTGCAGCGACGAGAACGCGACGCCTACCGCACCCGGTTCGCCCGGTGGGACCTTCGGGTGTTCGGCACTCGTCCCTCCCCCTCTGAGGTAGAACAAGCCCTCGCGCGCGTGCTTCCTGGCCGAATCGCCGACTCGCTGCCGCGCGCCGAGTCGACCGGACGTCCACTTGCGATGACCGAAGGGCCGTTTCTCGACCACATCCACGTGTCGGGACTGCCGATTGCCTTCCCGAACCACCTCACAGCAGTCGCGGGTGGGATCACGGCCGCCAACGCCTTGGCACGGCGCAATCGGGCCGCGCCTGCGGCGGTCCGCCTCTCCGACATCATCGAGTCCCGCCGCGTCTACCACGCCGGCCTGGTCGCACCGGGCTCGTCCCCTCCACGGCTCGTGCCCGACACCTTCACGCTCCGCCTGCAACTGGTCTCCTGCAGTCCGGCCTTTTCGCTCCTCGCTGCGATCTTGATCCTCGACCGACGACACGACTCCAGTGTCTCCATGCGCCTGCAGGCCGACGAGCCCACAATCCACTGGCGCGGACGTGCACTCGCCCCTGTCCTCACCTGCTTTGCTGCCTTTGCGGAGCACCAGGGATGGCTCCTTTCCCAACCACCCCACAGCGGTCTCACCTCTCGAGGCCTCACCAGCACCGCTCGGGCCGTGGGGATCGCATCTCGCACGGGCAACCGCATCGTGCTCGATGAGGAGCTCTTCGCAAAGCTGCAAGAAGACCCGGAGGCCCGCATCGTCTACGAGTCGCTGCTGCCACTCGAAGATGCGCTTCACGCCTGGCTCGACAACCTCACGGACCCCATCTTCGGCGGGTAGCGCATGCCCCTTCCCCTGTTCGTGTACGGCTCGCTGCTCCAGGGCCAACCCTCCGATGGCTACCTCGCCAGTCGGCGCATCCGTCCGGCCACCGTTCGTGGCCGCCTCTACAGGGTGCCCGCGGGCTATCCCGCGCTGGTCCTCGATCCCGAGGGTTCCCTCATCCATGGGGAGCTCGTGATGGACGTCGAGCCAGGACTGCTGGTGGTGCTGGACCTCTTCGAAGGGGTTCGGGATGGGTTGTACCAGCGAGTGCCCGTGTCGGCTTTCCTTCGTTCTCCCAATGAAGGCCAGCAAGCGCTCTTTGCCGAACCGGTCTCGGCCCAGGCCTACGTGGTCACCCATCACCAAGCCCGGGTCCGACGCTACCATCCCCTCAAGGTCACCGACTGGCGCACGGTCGCTCCCCGTCCGCGCTGACGATACGCCCTCCGAACGGTCTCCGAGGCGTCCCGACAATCCGATAGACTTGCTCTCCCAGTCGAGGAACAGGCGTGCTCAACCCCGGCGATACCATAGAACGATACGAAGTCGTTCGAACGATCGGCATCGGTGGTCACGCCACGGTCTACCTCCTGAAGCACCGCACCTTGGGGTCCGAACACGCACTCAAGGTAGTGAACCTTCACCGTCCCGACCTGCGCGCACGCTTGCTGCAGGAAGGACGTATTCAGGCAAACCTTCAGCACCCCAACATCGTTCCCGTCACCGACGTGCTCGAAGTGGGAGGTCTTCAGGCTCTATTGATGCCCTTTGTCGATGGTCCCGACCTGCAACTGTGGCTGGAGCAAAACCACCCGGTACCCATCGCGATGGCGGTCCAACTGTTTCGCGAGATTGTCGATGCGGTCGGCTTTGCCCACGATCAAGGGCTCGTTCACCGCGATCTCAAGCCGGCCAACATTCTCATGAATCGCCAGAGCGATCGCTGGCGCCCCCACATCACCGACTTTGGAATCGCCAAGATCACCGGGAATCAGGGAGGCGCGGGCACCCGCTCCGGAATCGGAATGGGCACGCCGGCCTATATGGCTCCGGAACAAGTCCAAAATGCC
>CAJWOS010000376.1 GCA_913044235.1 uncultured Pseudomonadota bacterium | reverse complement strand
TGAGCACACGATTCGCGCAGACGGCCCTCGATGGTCGGAAGTCGTGGTCCCACACGGTCACCGACCCGTCGACGATGCAGGGGATGCCAGCAGCATGGCGTCGGATGACGGCGGCGGCCGCACGCAAGGCGGAACACCCAGCCGCTACGATGGATGAGGGACCTTGGCGAATCACGCTCGACCGAGCCGTTGCGTGGCCGGTGCTGCAGCATTGCCGACACCGCCCTCTGCGGGAAATGGTGCGACGGGGTTGGCTGCGCGTGGCTGCCGATGAGCCGCACAACAACAGCCCCACGGTTGCTCGGATCCTGGCCCTTCGCTTGGAGCAGGCCCAGCTTCTTGGGTTTGAGAACTACATCGAGATGTCGCTGGCGCGGAAGATGGCCGATGGGCGGGCGAGCGTCGAAGCACTGCTCGACCAGGTCGTCGATGCGTCTCGGGAGTCCAGTCGGCGCGACGTGAACCACCTGCGTGCGCTTGCTCATGCGGCAGGTGCATCGGAGGCGGCCGACTTTCAGGTCTGGGACGAGCGCTTCTGGGCGGAGCGCGATCGGGAGGAGCGGGTGGGCATTTCCGACGATCACCTGCGACCCTACTTCGCGTTCGAACAGGTGCGGGCCACACTGTTCAGCCTCGTGGAGCGCCTGTTTGGTGTGCGCTTCGTGGAACAACCCGACCTATCGGTCTGGCATCCCGATGTGATCGCACTTGCGATGGTCGACTGCGACTCTGGCGAGGAGCGAGCCTACCTCTACGTCGATGCCTATGCGCGGCCGCAGACCAAGCGGGCCGGGGCATGGATGGCGCCGCTTGTGGGAAGAAGTCGATTCCTGGGCCGTGCTGGAGCGTCTCGGCGGCCAGCCGCCGCCATCTGCTGCAACCAGACGCCTCCAGTCGATGGAACGCCATCGTTGATGTCGTTTCGTGAAGTCACCACGCTCTTCCACGAGATGGGCCACGCACTGCACCATCTTGTCTCCGATGCCGACGACGTGCGGCAGGCGGGTGTGGCCGGTGTGGAGTGGGATGCGGTGGAGGTGCCCAGCATCTTCCTGGAGTCGTGGGTGTACCACCGCCCAACGCTCGGTCAGATGGCCCGGCACTACGAGACCGGCGAGACTCTGCCAGACGCCACGATCGACCGATTGTTGGCGGCACGGGCGCACCTCGGTGCGTCACTGCTGCTTGCCCAGTCGTCGTTTTCTCGCCTCGACTTTACCGTGCACGACGCGCTCGATGCCTACACCCCCGAGCACATCCACGCGCGGGGCCTCGATGCGGTTCGGGAGACCCGTACGTTGGCTCCATTGGCAGGAGACCGGATGCTGTGCAGCTTCGCGCACCTGTTTGCGGGGGGCTATGCCGCTGGCTACTACAGCTACCTGTGGGCCGGTGTGCTGGCGCGCGATGCATTTGCTGCATTCACTGAGCTCGAGGGGGATCTCGACGCAGAGGCCCGACTCGGTCGACGATGGCGGAACGAGGTGCTCGCACCGGGAGGAACCGTGCATCCGATGGCACTCTTCAAGCAGTTCCGCGGTCGAACCCCCGATGTTCAGGCGGTGTTGCAGTGGTACGGCGTCGATCAAGCCGACGCCGAAGCCTGATGGAGCGGACGGCATTCGGTGGGTCTGCGCGCGCTCGGGGACCGCTCAGCGCTTCGGTGGCGGGCCGGGCTGCGGACGGGCTCCGCCGGTGATCGTGTCGATGGGTTGGCCCTGATCGTCGATGTAGCCCAGAGCTTCGAGCTGCTGCATGCGTCGTGGGTCGAACAGGGCCTCTTTGGGCAGCGCCTTTGAAGCCTCCTTGAGTCGGTACGTGGCCACTTTCGGGAGCGCGGCGGGAAGCGACATCAGGTCGCCGCGGATGCGTCCGGGCATGTCCTCGGCGACCGGCAGCTGCAGGCGGGCGAGAATGGTGGGGGCGACATCGGTGGATGCGACGGGGCGTGGCTCCATCGTGGAAGCGGGAACGCCCGCGCCCCAGGCCAGGAAGAACGCAGGGCTGCGATGCTCACCAAACAGACCGGCCGTGGGTGCCCGCGAGGCCTGGAACCCGTGGTCGGAGAGGATCAGTACGGTGGTCTGGGCTGCATCCACGCGGGCCAAGACGCGAGCGAGCAGAGCATCGACTGTATCGTAATAGTCGGGAACCCAGGTGCTTCCTGCGGTGAGGATGGCTTCGGTGGTGGGCTGCTCCACCCATGGGTATGCACGCTGGCCGCGCTGGCGGTTGCGATCCTTCTGAGCGAGCGCCGATCGAAGCTGGGGATTGCGCCGCATGGCCGCTACGGAAGCGTCGTCGACGAAGGGCCAAAAGTGGTGGGAGATCTGGTCGATCCCCTGCAGATAGAGCATCGTGAGATCGGGGTCTACGGCTCCGTCCAGGGCTTCGAAGGCGCACACCACGGACTCGTCGTGGCGGATCGGATGGGCGGGAGCACCGTAGGCGGAAACCTGATCGGCCAGAGGGTGTCGAGCGAGCTCGCGATCGCTGGGAATGCAGCCTCTCGCAGCCCGAGCGGCTCGCCGGGATGAAGCAAGGGCGTCGACCCGATCGGTATCGAGGGGATGGGGACCGGTCTCGCTGGGCGTCTCTGCGGTCATGGGAACCCCGCCGTCGAAGCCATCTGCGAGCATCGCGCCGGGGAGATCGGCCACCGGCGCCGTGACCAGCCAGCCCACCACCAGAGACGACCGTTCGTGCTGGGCGGCGACGTCCCAGATGCGGCTCACCGAAACGTCGGAGGTGCCGTACATCACGCCGGGGCGCTTCATCCAGCCGTGTACGCCGTGCTGGGTGCTCGGGTAGCCGCTGGCCAGCGTGGTCCAGATTCGAGGGGAAAGCAGCGGATCCGTCACGGTCAGATCGGCGACAGTGCCTTCTTGGACAAGCTTCGCAAAGGTGGGGAGCTGTCCGGCGGCGATGCGGGCATACAGGTAGCGTCGATCGAGGCCGTCGATCGCCACCACCAACACCTTCGACGTGGTGGGTCCGGTGGATCGGCATGCCGACACAATCACCAATGTGCTGAAAAGGGCGCCCAAGGAGGCTGTGTGCCAACCCGGCGAGCGCTTCCTTTTTCGAAGGTGATGGTCGAAGGGTACCATTGGCATGTCAAGGGTGGTAGTGTTGTAGGCGCCGATGGGCAGGTCTGCGATCGGTTGTTGAATGTGAGGACCCCATGGGCGCCGCCATCGATCCGTTTCACCCATTCGTGCGGATGATCGAACGATACCGCCACGATGTCCATGAGCTGTATCCGGAAGGATCGGCCGAGGCGCTTGCGTCTGGCTCGAAGACGGTCGGTGCGGCCATTCCCCCCACCTTGCACCGGTTCTTGTCTCGCTGGAACGGCGCTGTTCTGTTCCGCGGAGCCCTGCGCATTCGTCCGGCCGCCGAGCTGGCGCCCGCATCGGTGGAAGCGCCAGACGTGATCGTCTTTGCAGACGGTCCCGGGCAGGCGGATCACTGGGCTTTCCTGGTGCAGCGCGACAATGGGGCGGTCTTCGGACGCTGGGAAGCCGATGAGCGACGCTTCCAGCCCCTGCACGCACGGTTCGATCGTTGGCTGGCCGGCACGATCAAGATCCTCGACGAAGGGCTGCGTGGCGAAGACGAGCTGCTCGATGCGCGGCTGGATGTAGATCCCCAGTCTGCGTGGCTGGGTCTCGCGGATGCACATCGGGCTCTTGCTGCGGGCCGTCCGTCACGGGCACAGGCGTTGTTGGAGCATGCAACCGAGCAAAACCCCGACCTCATCGAGGCCTGGGCCACCTTGGGTGGCGTTCTGCAGTCTGACGATCCCACGGCAGCTCGCGAGGTGTGGCTGCGGGCACTCCATGCGATCCGCTTGCCGTGTGATCGTCTGACCCGGTGTCCGAGTGCCTCTCTGATCGCCGATCTCGAAGCGCAGTTCGAGTCTGGTGATCCGGCTTGGGAAGCGGAGCTCACCCGGTTCTGGAATGATGGGGTACGCGAAGTGCAGACCCCCGAAGAAGCGGCACTGGTCGAGGCCGTTGCCCTCGCGCGAACGCGGGCGTATCTCGCACGGAACGAGCGGACAGAGGCAGCCAAGTGGCTGGGCGAGGCTATTGACCGGATGCTCGCCTTTGAGGTTCCGCCGGAGGCGGTCGAGTCGGGCCTGTTGTTGGCGCGTTCGCTGGTAGAGCTGGGCCTCCATGATGAGGCGGAGCGCCGTCTTCGTCGACTGCGCAAGCACTCCAAGGTGGTGCGCGCCCGAGCGCTGGTGGTCTCTGCCCGCATCGCGGTGGTGCGGCAGGAACCCTGGGTCGAGCTCATGCTGCGGGAAGTGCGCGAGGTCCTTGCGCCCGCCGGTCGGCGTCGCGCTTCGCGGGTTCCCGACCATGCGCGTGAAATCTGTGAAGCGTGGATGCTGTCCGCGCAGCGCGCCCGGATGCTCGAAGAAGTGGTCGAAGCGCGTCGTTGCGTGGAGCGTGCCCGTGTGTTGGCGAAACGAATGAACGACCCGCACCTCCTCGCCGAGCTCGCCTTGCTCGACGGCGATGTGGCCTTGCAGGCGGAGGATGGACCGGCCGCCGAGGAAGCGTGGCGCCAGGCAAGGGTGCTGGCGGAAGGCGCGCCCGAGTTGTTGAATCGGGTACTGATTCGGCGCGGGGACCTGTTTGCCATCACCGGGGCGCGGGATCGCGCGGCAAGCGACTATGAGCGCGCGGCCGATGGGTTTGCCGACCTGCATCTGCCTGTGCGTGAAGCATGGGCGCGGCTGCGGCTGGGTCGCTTGGGAGATGCGGGCTCGGTGGAGCGAGCCCGCTCGCTGTTCCGGGCTGCCGACATGGCTGCAGGCGTGGCTTCTGCCGATGCAGTCCTGGGCGATCCCGGTCTCAGTGCGGGGTGGCACCTCGAGCGCGCTGCACAACATGCGCGCGACCGTGCGAATGCGCAGCGCTCGCGGCCGCCTCTGATCCGGGCGGATGCAGAGCGACCGGAGCGTCGTCTCGGTGCGCACCGGCTCGCGATCTCGGGCTGTGATGTGCGCGTGGTTCACACTCTGGCCTCGCAGCTCGACACCATCGCCCGCAACCTGGAGCGGGTGAGGCGCAGCACCGGTGATCCAGCATTCGCTCGATATGTAGCCACGGTAGACCTGATCGCAGCGCATCGGTCTTACGATGCCGCTGAGGTCCTCCTGCAGCAACTGTTGGAAGTTCGGCCCCAAGGCCCGCCGGGACGGGCTCTCGTGGCTGCGATGGCCCGTTCGCCGAATGCAGCGCTTGTGGACGGGCTGCTTGAGGCACTGGAAGGTGGATTCGATCCGGAAGGGATGGCGGCCGCGGCTGAGGTGCTGGGCTGGCGTCGGGAAGTCTCAGCGGCACCGGTGCTGCGAAAGCTCGTGGCACCCGATCAGCATCGCTCGGTTCGAAAGGCTGCGATCGTGGCGCTCGGGCGAGTGGGTGATCAGTCCGCTGTGGATGTCTTGTTGCCCCTCCTCGATGCTACCAACTTGGCGAGTGAGACCAGCACCGCGCTGTTGTTGCTGGGTGAGTGGCGAGGCGTGGATGCACGTGCGCAAGCCCTGGCACGACACCAGCCGAACGCTCCACGTTCGTTGGGCGAGATCGTGGGCCGATATGGAGGGCCGAACTACCTGCTGCTGCTGTACCGGGCGGTGGAGGCCGAAGGCCCCTCCGGTGTGGGTGCCATTCATGGTCTCGGGTACCTCGGGGAGCCGCGGGCGGTTGGTCGTCTGATCGACGTGTTGGCAGGCCGCGATCCGCTGCGGGCCCAGGTGGCGAGCGGTGCGCTGGAGCTCATCACAGGGCACCACGAAGACCCGGAAGAGAGCCTCCTCCGAAACCGCTGGATGACCTGGTGGGACAAGAATGGCCACGAGTTCCGGGAAGGGCAACGCTACCGGCATGGCCGGCTCTACGATCCGGGTCTGCTTGTGGAGCGCCTCCGCCATGGCGATCCAGCCGTCCGGCGCACGTCGTACGATGAGTTGGTGATCTCCACAGGCGTACACCGTGCATTTGACGCTGAAGGCCCGTTCCGCGTGCAGCTGGCGCACTGTCGCGAGTGGGCCACGTGGTGGGAGGAACAGCAGCGCGCCTACGCAAGTGGCGGATGGTTCTTCCACGGCGAGCGCATCGGCTGATGAGTGTTTGCGTGCAGCTTGGCACAGGGAAATTCCCTCGGTCCACGCCGAAGTTGGGTCATCGTAGGGGCTTGCCGGTCCGATTCGAAGTGCGATGACACTGCCACCATCCGATAAACGCGGGCCGGAACCACCGGATCCGTCCGGCTCACCGGGCTGCTCTGACGACCGCTCGGGATCCGCGATGGGGTCGTTGCCGCCGCAGGTTCCGGATGGCGTGTCGCCGGGGGACTGGCTCGCCGATCAGGACCGCTACACGGTAAACGCCCACATCGGATCGGGGAGTACAAGCGAGGTCTTTCGCGTGCGTGATCTCCTCTTGGAGCGTGCTCTCGCGATGAAGGTCCTTCGGTCTGCGCGAGCGAGCCGCACGGAGCTGCGAGACCGCTTCATCGCGGAAGCCCGCGCTCTGGCACGCCTTCAGCATCCGGGGATCCTGCCCGTCTACGATGTCGGCGAGCTGCCCGACGGCCGGCCGTATTACACGATGCAAGAGGTCCTCGGGGAAAACCTAGAACAGGTGCTGCACCGGCGCCAGCAGCTCCGCGAGGTGACGGATTCATGGCCGCTCTCACGCCTTCTGGCTGTGTTTCGACAAGCCTGTTCCATCGTGGCATTCGCCCATGTGCGGCAGGTCTTGCACCTCGACCTCCAGCCCGTCAACCTGCTCGTCGGTGAGCAGGATGCCGTGTATGTGGTGGACTGGGGACTCACGGTAGACGATGGCTCGCGTCGCGCCGAGCTGGTGGGAACGCCCGCATTCCTGGCCCCCGAGCAGCTCGACGTGGGGGCGCCACCACTGGATGCACGAGTGGATGTGTACGCACTCGGGGCAGTGCTGTACCAAATCATTGCCGGTCAGCCGCCATATACGGGCAGCCCGGATCAGGTGCTCGAGACAGGAGTTGATGTATCGCATCTGCAGTTCGGAGTGCATGATGAGGCTTCCGCCGTGCGCCAGATGGGTGCCGGGCCCGTACATCATGAACAGGTTCGGGAACTTGGGCACGGTGACGCCGAGGTACG
>CAJWOS010000375.1 GCA_913044235.1 uncultured Pseudomonadota bacterium | reverse complement strand
GAGGAAGTCAAGCCCCGCAATGCCCAGGTGCGCGCGCGCGCGAGCGTCCGCTGCTCTGCTTGCGCACGCCGCCGCCGCTCACGCGCGCCGCGAACCGGCAGGTCACCGTCATCACCGACAATCCGAAGCTGGCTCGAGGCCTCGACGACAACCCGATCGTCATTCCTCGCAACGGGCCGCTTACCGCGCTGATTGCGGTGCTCCCGCTCCAGCTCGAACAGCCGCTGAAAAGCGCCACGCAGAGACAGCTCGTCGGGGTCGGTGGCATAGATTCCCGCCACCATAGGGCCAATCATACGGTCGACGAAGGCGGGACCGAGGCGACGTCGAACAAAGTCTCCAACGCTTTCGTCGGCATGGGGCTCGTCGGCTCGCGCACTGGCGCCGCGGGGCATCAGGGGTTCCAGGATCGCTCGGAGCTTGGCGCCGGTCGAGATCAGGTCCGATCGCAGGAGCTTGCCCATGCCCAGAGGGGCCGCCTGCATCCGGCCGTCGGCCAGGATCCAGCGTGTGCCGAACTGGTCGGTGGGGGACACCAGGCGGGGGGTAAGGCCCAGCAGGTCGAGCAGTCGACCCATTGCTGGTTCGTTGTCGAGCCATCCGTTGGCAGCGCGATCGAGCACTCGACCTTCATCCGAGTCGGACCGGACGTTGCCGCCTGGCTGGGCGGCGGCTTCCCAGACCTGCACAGTCATGCCTGCCTCCTCGACGAAGGTGGCGGCCGCAAGGCCGCTTACGCCGGCGCCAATCACACAGACATCGATCATGACGCCTCCCCGGCGACCAGGCGGTGCCCGGCCGCTCGGAGCTCGTTCTCGACATGCTGCCGCAGGTCATCTTCAGGCACATGCCAGCCAGCGCCACGCTCGGCTCTTCGAATGAGTTGGGCCAGCAGGCGTGCGAAGTCGGGGCTTGGTGCGAGAGGCGGTAGCACATGTACGGCGCTGAGCTGCGCCTGCAGCTGAATGTCGGTCGCCTGGATGGTTCGGAGCTCCGGCCAGGAGGTGGTGCATCCCAGTGGCACGACGATGATCGAGCGCGCGCCCTTGGCAGTGCAGATGCGCACCGCGGTGAGTGGGTCGGGTGTCGGAGCGACCGTATCGGACAGTGCCGGAACCCAGGCCTGCACAACCGGACCGCGAAAGTGGAGATGGTCTCGCAGGTGGGTGGCGGTCTCCGCGAGCTCGGCGAGGTAGGCGTCTGCTGCTGCAGATCCAGGGCGAGGTGGAGCCGCGGCGGCCAGCACAAGCCCGGTGGGTCCATGCTTCTGCAGATCGATCAAGGCCTCCCGTGTGCGTCGGGCCAGCAGTGCCACGAGGCCGGGCTCGTTCCCCCAGCCTTCGATCTCAGCCGTGGGGTGGTCGGCGTCGGAGAGCCGTCGCCAAGCATCGTCGAGGGCGGCGCGAGTGGCCGCGGGATGCCGCTGGGGATGCAGTGGAAGCAGTACGACCTGATCGCCGCTGGGCATTGCGGCCAGGGCGGCGGCCATGGACTCGCCACCGTGCCGAAAGACCGGATGCACGGCATACCGCCTGCCAAGGAGTTGCTTGAGGATTCGCGCTTGCTCACGGGTATCGGACAGCTGTGGTGCCGCCCCACCGATGCGTCGACAGACCGGTGCTACGCGTCGGGCGGCCCAGTGACTCCATACCCAAGCCAACAGGAACACCATCCATCCTGGCAAGGGGGAGGTGCTGGGATCCCGTGCGAGTGTCTCGAGCCACGGCTGGACGCCTGCCGCATCTTCCGGTCCGCCCCGATCGAGCAGCCAAATGTGGGTTGTGGGCATGACGGTTCCAGGAGCGCGGCCTCAAGCGGCCGGAGCAGGAGGGGGGCGGGCCGGAGGGTGAACGAGCGGGGGGCTCAGGTCCATTGCCAGCTGCGTACGGCTTCGACGGCGGCTTCGACACCAGAAATGGGCGTCTGGGGTGTGATGCCGTGTCCGAGGTTGAACACGTGACCAAGCGGACCCGCCCGCTTGATGATCTGATGGACTCGGGCCCGGATGTCGTGTGCTGGTCCGTACAAAGCGATCGGGTCGAGGTTGCCCTGAACGGGCATTGCCCCGCCGAGTACTTCGCGCGCCCGTCCGATGTCGGTGCGCCAGTCCACTCCATAGGCGTCTGCACCGATGTCTTTGAGCCATGGAAGAAATGCTGCGGTGTCACGCGTGAAGTAGAGCCGTGGAGCACCTTTGACGCGAGACAGCGCGCGCTGGGCGGCGGGGAGGGCCCACCGGCGGAAGTCTTCGGGAGACAAGGCCCCCGCCCATGTGTCGAACAGCTGCACGGCATCTGCGCCGGCCTCGACCTGCGCCTGCAGATGGTCTCCCACCGCATCGGCCAGCTTGTCCATCAGACGCTGGAACGACGCGGGGTCGTTCATCATCATTCGCTTCGGCTCGATCCAATTCTTCGAGCCCTGACCCTCGACAAGGTAGCAGGCGAGCGTCCAGGGAGCGCCGGCAAAACCGAGGATGGGCACGCCGGAGGCTTCTCGCGTAATTTGGATGGCGCGTAGGACCGCCGGCATGTCTCGCACGGGATCGATGGGCTTCAAGGAGTCGATGTCGGATGCCGTGCGAACCGGGTCGGGAAAGCGCGGGCCCATCCCTTTTCCGAATTCGAGCTTGCGACCCATGGCTTCGAGCGGCAGGAGAATGTCGCTGAAGATGATGCCCGCATCGAAGCCGAACCGGCGCAAGGGTTGTAGAGTGACTTCACAGGCGAGGTCGGCGTTGTGACAAACATCCAGAAACGAGACCTTCGATCGGATTTCCCGGTATTCGGGCAGGAATCGGCCGGCCTGGCGCATCATCCACACCGGCGGGCGGGGAACGGGCTCACCGGCGAGTGCACGCAGCAGGAGGGGGGTCTCGCCTGGGGGTGTGGCGCCGATGGCCTGGGGCTTGGATGGGGACAAAACGGTCTCCGATGTTGGTACGACGGCCGGCGGTTCGGTCCGGTCGTGTGCGGGGCTGGATGGAAGCGTTTAACCGTCGCGGGGGAGGCTGGTCCGTGTCTGCCATGACCCGACGTGCGCTCTGGATCGTAGCCTGGCCGATGGTGGGCCTTATCGGCTTTATGGTGGCGGGCCTGCTCCCGGAAGAGCACGTTTGGTCGGTGGCTTTGGCGGCAGTGCTCTGGAGTGCTCCTCCATGGGTGGGTCTGCTGTGGCCCTTCTGGACGGCACTTGTGTGTGTGGTCACCCGTGTGGACTTTCGCTGGTTGGCTGTGTCCAGCTTGGGATTGCTGGCCGTAGGGGTCCCGGTTCAGTGCACATCGTTCCATTCCGGGCCATCCGCACCTGGGGGCGCATCGGTGGCGATCCTCAATGTCAACGCCTACTCGCCCGACCCCACCCCAGCGCCGCTTTTCGAGCGTGTGAAGGCTCTCTCACCCGACATCTTGATTGTGCTCGAGCGCCGTTTCGACGATGTTCCGGGCTATGTCCGGGTGGCCGATGACTTCGTGGCGGCGTGGCCACGTCCCTCGCACCACTCGGCGGTCTACGCCAAGCCCGCCATGCAAGTGGAAGCCCGCGTGACCGAGCAGCTGGGTTCGGCATCGCAGGCAATGCCCGTGGCCATCGCGTGGCTTCCGGTGGAGCGGGTCTGCGTACTCGGCATTCACGCGCCGCCGCAGGTTCCTCGAGATGCATCCGGGATGGGCCCGTACCTCGACTGGCTGGTCGAGCGGGTGTCGTCCGGACGGGTGCACCGCGACCTCGCCCCGTGTCCGGATGGCGCACCGGTGGTGATTTCGGGGGACTTCAACCATGTGCCGGGATCTGCCACGATTCGTCGACTGACTGCGCAAGGGCTCACAGACGTCTTGCAGGGAACAGCCTTGGCCAGCTTGACCTGGCCATCGGGCGGAGGATGGCCAGACATGCCGGTATTCCGGCTAGACCACGTGCTCGCGGGCGCAGTCGTGCTCACAGAGCTCCGAAAGACCCGGGTGCCGGGCAGCGACCACCAGGGCTGGATGTTTCGGGTTCAGCCGGTGCCCGCGTTCTGAGCCTGTCGATCGAGCAGTGCCACCAGGATTTCGGCCTGATAGAGCGCATCGTAGTCGGCCCGATGCTTTTGAGAGAGGTCCTCATCGGTGATGGGAAGCCGCTCGGAGAGCACCTCTTTGTTGCTATCGAGCCAGTGAACACCGAGCACTCCGGTGGCCATCGCCTTGGTGCAGAGTGCCTTGTACCCGAATGGATTGGGCCGGTGTACTTCGGAGAAGGTCCAGGCCACGAAAGACCAGTCGAACGGAGCATTGTGACCCACGAAGACCGGCTCGGTGCCGGGGACGGTGTGGGCTTTCACCCAGTCGGACAGCTGCGTGCAGAATGCCGGTCTGTCGAGTCCTTCGCGCATGAGACGAGCCTGATCCAGTCCGTGGATGGATGCAGCCCGTGCATCGTGGCGCGGCGCATCGGGCTTGAGCTCCAGGTAGAGGCACTCGCCAACGTGCAGTCGGCCATCGGCATCGGGGGCGACCACGACAGCGGCCAGCGAGACCATGGCGAACAGTCCAGGTACGGGACCGTTGCATTCGATGTCGACACAGAAGTAGGTCGCGCGATGTTCGCGGTGGACCTTGGAGAAGAGGGCCGGGGACATGTTCCACTCCTGGCGCGGAGGACGGGCTTCTTGCAAAGGGCCAGGAAACTAACCCACCAGTCGACCGGGTCGGGGGAACAGGAATGAAACTCTCGTTTCATTGTTCCAGGTCATCGGATACGCCTGCGCAAGGCCCGCCCGAGGATGTCTCGTGTCAAACGACCGTGCCAGCGTCGCTTCTCTCACCGATATCGTATGGGTGGGGCTCGCGGCGCCTCTGGTGCTGGCGGCACTGGCGCTTGGTTGCGGGGTGGGCTGGCTGCGGGGTGGCTCGGATCCGATGGTGATCTCGATGGCGGTGGCGGGTGTGGTCCTGCCTCCCATCGGACTCGCAGTGATCTGGCCGGGACACCGTCGGTTGGCCATGAGTGGACTCGCATCGGGTTTTTGGGCGAGTGTGCTGCTGATTGTTTTTCCGCTCTACTTTCCTGGAGAACGGGCGGATGCGCTCGATCAGGGCGTACAGACGATCGGCGCGTGGTTCGACTGGTCTGCGTCGCCGGTTGGAGCTCCTCTGGATCGGTGGCTGCCTGCGGTGCGAGCGAAGACCGTGCCGGCGGTGTCGCCTGTGGCCGCGGACGGCCCGAGCGGCCCACCGGTGTTGGAGCCAAACGAGCCATCCACGGTGCCATCGCCGCAGCCTGCATCGCCATCCGCCCCGCCGGTGGGCGACGAAGTCATCCTTCCCTATGAGGGCAGTGGAGCGTCACTCGTGGTGCCGGTCGGCTTCGCTCACAATGGCGAAGAAGTCGACGTATCCATGATCTTCGACACGGGTGCGAGCTTCACAAGCGTGGACTCGAGCACGCTGCGGGAGCTTGGGGTGCGCATTCCGCGCGATGCCCCCGAGGTCAAAGTGCGCACGGCGAACGGCGAGCGGATGATGAAGCTGGTGCTGGTCGACACGGTGTGGCTGGGCGGCTTCGAGGTGAACGGTGTCACGGTTGCGGTGTGCGATGCCTGCGCGCACGACGAAGAGGTGGGGCTTCTCGGACTCAATGTGTCGGGGCGTTTTCTCGTGACGGTCGACCAGCAGACCCGCGAGCTTCGCCTACGCCCTCGCGACCACACGGACCGCCTCGCAGATGTTCGCTACTGGGTGCATCCGGCTGCCAAAGCCACCGCTTGGCCGGATGGACGAGTCGATGTCGAGGTGTCGCTCGAGAACCAGAGCGCCCGGGCGGTCCGAGATGCGGTGGTACGCATCGGCTGCGACGATGGATACGACGTACCCATTACCGAGGTGCTGCCGGACGAGGTGAGCACCAACCAGGTGAGCTTGCGTCCGGGCGCAGACTGCGAAGGCTACACGGTCGAGCTCGTGGCGGCGAGCTGGGGCTGAGCGGGAGCCCGCAGACCGATTGCAGGCCTGGGGCCGTCGCGCCGAGCACGGGCTGACCGAGGATTTGCGCTCGCAGCGCGGCTCAGTCTTCCGAAGTGTCGGATGCTTCGGGGGCCTCGAAGCCAGATGGGTCCCAGCCTTCGGGAGCCTGCCACACCATGTCGATGGCTTCCACGGCGGTCCAGAGCAGCACGTAGATGAGGGCTTTCTGTTCGTCTTCCAGATGTGCCTGTTCTGCGTTTTCATCGGGACGGTCGTAGAGCGCCCACAACACTTCATCGAGCAGGTGTGGCTGTGCCCGGTCGGCCCAACCCTTCGCACGCTCGGCGAAGCCGTCGTCAACCGGGAAGATTTCGCCCAGCGAGTCGTTCACGCGAGCAGTCGCGGCGTCGATGTGGTTCGAGTTCACCTTGTACATACGGCCGCCGATCTGCTCGATGACCCGGAGGCATACGGACAGCATGTAGAGCGCAACCTGTGCGGGAACCATCCCCAGTGGCGCTGCGTTCTGCTCGAAGAAACGAGAGAGCCGGCGCTGCTTTTTGAGCAGTCGAGTGGCGACAGACTGGAAGTCGTCCGGCGCTTCAGAGCACTGCTCGGAAAGGTAGTGCACCTGATCACGAGTAATGGTGGGGTTCATCGGTATCTCCGGGATTCATGGGCGCGTTCGGGGCGCCAGAGAAAGCAACGGCGCGGACTATTGCGTGCCTGGGGGCCCAGCAACATCCGGACCCGGTTGACGCAGGAAGTCGCGAACGGTGCGCAGGACCTGACGTGTCGGGCCGACCGCGCGGGTTGCCGGTGGAAGCGATGACAGGAACACCCGGCCATACCACCGGTCGTGAATCCTCCGGTCGAGGATCAATACGGCGCCGCGATCGGTTCGCGTCCGAATGAGTCGGCCAAACCCCTGTCGAAGCCGCAGAACCGCTTCGGGCAACATGTGCGTTCGGAAGGGGTCTTTGCCCCTTGCCTCGATGAGCTCGGACCGGGCTTGTTGGATCGGCTCGGTGGGCACGCGAAAGGGGAGGCGGGGAATGACGACCAGCCGCAAAGCGTCGCCTTTCACACTCACCCCTTCCCAGAAGCTGTCGGTGCCGAACAGCACTGAATCTCCAGCATCTCGAAAGCGGGCAAGCAGTCGGGACCGGCCCATCTCACCTTGGCGGAGCAACAGCATTCGGTCGCCAAGCTTTTCGGTGGCGTG
>CAJWOS010000374.1 GCA_913044235.1 uncultured Pseudomonadota bacterium | reverse complement strand
AAACGTGAAGTGGCGCATGTCGAGACGGAACGTGCCATCCTCGCGAATGTGAATCAGCTTCTTGATGCGATCGACGTAGATCGGCTCACCGTATGGTGCGAGCCCCATGACCTTGTACTCGCCCGAGTTCACCTTGAAGCCTAAGTAGAAGGTGAACGCCGAGTACAGCAGCCCCAGGGAGTGAGGGAAGCGAATCTCTTGCAGCAGCTCTACCTTGCGGTCGCGACCGATTCCCCAGGATGCGGTGGCCCACTCACCGACGCCGTCAACCGTGAGAATGGCCGCTTCTTCGAAGCCTGACGCGTAGAACGCACTGGCGGCATGGGACAGGTGATGCTGGCCGTAGGTGATTGGCCCCGTGTAATCCAGCTCGGACTTGAGCTTGCGGTCGAGCCGAAGCTTGGTGCCAAACCAAGCGGGCATACCTTGCACGAATTGGCGCAGGCTCTTGGGAAAGGTGGCGATGTGGCTGAGTAGAATGCGCTCGAACTTCACCAGTGGCTTGTCGTAAAAGGCCACTAGCTGGATGTCTTCGACCGATATTCCCGCTTCGTTCATCAACCAGCGGATGGCGTTGACCGGAAAGTCCGGATCGTGTTTTTTGCGCGTGAAGACCTGCTCACTAGCGGCGCCGACTGGAACGCCGTCTCGAAGCAAGCAGGCGGCGGCGTCATGGTAGAAGCAGGACAGGCCGAGGACATACATCGTTGTGCTCACGTGCGTTGGAAACCCGCGGAAAACCTACCTCGCTCACGGGGGGAGCGGAGGGTTCCGCGGCGGACATCGCCACGGGACGACGCGCAATCTGGACAATCACCGGTTCATTCCATCCACCCAGCCGTGGTCGAAGTGGCGCGCTCGAACTTGGGTTGGCGACTGTTGGGGGCAGCGGTCAGAGGCGCGCATTCTTCGCTGCCGCGACGGCTTTGCGAGCCTTGTTCAGGGCCGTTTCGGCAGACGCAGGCTCGCGTTCCCAGGAGCTGGCCGTATCGCGGATTTCGTCCAGTGCTGAGCAGAGGGCTCCTGCATCGGTACCCGGTCCAGCCTCGAGCTCGTCGACAGCCGCCAACAGATCGACCCGGACCGGATCTGGGAGGTTTGCGAGGAGGATGGCCTTTCGGGTGGCTTGGGCGCGGCGCGCCAGTCCGAGCCTCTGGGCGCCGTCACTGAGGGCCGCAGCGGGCTGAGGACCGCGCTCGGTGTATTGGCCTGTGCGTTTGAGCAGATCGCGCTGCGCGGCGACCGTGCGGATGCGACGCTGTCCGGCAAGAGCGGCAGCTGCGGAAACGACCGCTCCGACTGCTGCGATGAAGGAGCCCATCAATAGGGCGGTGGGAAGCAGAAGCAATGCACCCAACACTCCGCCGATCCGAAGCTGATGAGCAGTGGCCGGCGCATCGGTAGAGAGGATGCGGAGTGGGGCGCCGGCCGGTGCCAATGCATGCAGTCGTTCTTGGGCCTGCTCCATGGTGAGCGCCGGCTCCACGAGGATGTCTGCTGGAGCGCCGGCAGGAAGAACAAATGCGTGGGCAGGCCTATCGAGGAGAGCTGCGAGGCGCCGTCGAGCGGCAGCGGTAGCGGTGCGCTGGTCGAGAACGATGGCGAATGCGCCAAGGTGCGTGTCTCGTCGAGCTGTCGGTGCCGGGCGTGCTCGAGACTCTGCCGGTGTGCGGGGCCGGGGCGGTCGCACGGATAGCGGCAAGGTGGGGGGGGCAATCGGTGGAGGCGTGGCCGCGCGCGCCCGCTCTGGCGCGTTGGGGTGAACGAGCGTATCGAGCAGTCTCTGAAGGTCTTCCGGCAGATCGGGCGCCACCTGTCGCACCGGTATCGGGGTGCGCTGGCGCTCACGAAGCTGGGCCTGGTCGCCAGTGGGCTCGAACGGCCACACACCGGTGACTGCCTTGTAGAGAAACACGCCGAAACCGTAGCGCGCCCGGTCGATCGCAGACTCGTTGGCGTTGGGCGGGCTGTGAATGGGAGGACTGCTCAGCGAAGGCTTGGTGGTGATTCCGGCGGGTGCTAGCCACGGACGGCCTGTCGGATCGAGCATCAGATCATGCGCGGTGAAGGCACCGCTCGGTGGCGGCGCGACAGTGAGCGCCGGAAGAATCCAGCCGGCGAGGTTCCTTGCCTGTTCGGCGTCGAGTCGGAAAGCGGTACCGGGAGCGCTGTGCATTCGTGGGCGAATGGCAGCGGGACGACCTTCCAGTTCTCCAACCGCGAGCGCCGCGAGCCGTGCCGACGGCCAGGGGGCCCCGGCGGGAGGGGTCCAGACCGAACGGAACTGTGCGCGAGCATCAGGACGGAGCGCTGCGAGAGCGGTCGGTCGGATCAACTCGACCTCAAGGCCCGTCTCGACCTCGATCGCCGCATGGCGTTCAAGCTCACCCACGTCGGGCAGTGGGCCTGCGACCTCGAAACGGCCGAAGACTCGACGACCGGTTTCCATTTTGACTCCACGGCGAGGCGCTTGGTTAATAGCTGTGCGCCGTGGAGACGGTAACGTTCTGCAGGAAAGGACGGCGGCGCCCGTGCCGATGCGCGTCCAGGCAACCGATTTTGTGGAGGCGATGCGTCAGGTGTCTCAAGCGGATTCGAGCGAAGCGAGCCCTGTGGAGAGCAGGCCAGTCACAGCGGTACGGCGTGCGTTCTGGTGGCACTTGCTTGGGCGTATCGTCCGGCTTTGGGCGGGCTCCTGGCGAGTACAGCGACGGACGGCGCCAATGCTCGATCGTCTGCTCGACGAGGGACCTGTGGTGCTGGGGTTCTGGCATGAGCACTTGGCGATCTTGGCTCCCCTGCATGCAGATCGTGGCTTCGTGGGAATGGTGAGCCGCAGTCGAGACGGCGAGCGGTTGACCCAGATCCTCTCCCGCCTCGGATTTCGGACGGTCCGCGGGAGTACCTCAATGGGGGCTCGAGGAGCTGCCCGGGCCGGTCTGCGAGCGCTTCGGCAGGGTCAATCGGTGGCGATAGCGCTGGATGGCCCTCGTGGTCCGCGCCACCAGGTGGCTTCCGGCGCGCCCACCTTGGCGCGGTGGGCCGAATGCCCTTTGCTCCTCGTGGGATGTCATGCGTGGCCGGCGATTCGACTGCACAGCTGGGACCGGCAGTGTCTTCCGCTGCCCTTTGCGCGAATCACCGTCACGTATGGGGTCTGTGGCGCAGGGGAGGCGAGTGAGGTGGCGTGCCATCTCTCCGAGTTGTGTCTCAGCGACCCCAGCGCACGCGAACCTTGAACTGACCAGCTTCCGGGGAGCGTGCCACACTCACGGTGGCTCGGGAGTCGATCTTCACGGAAAACTCCAACTCCAGACCGGCCGGCGATGGCTGTGTTCCGGCCGCTGCGCGAGCAGATGCCGCGAGCTCAGACGCAACCTGCCCTGCAATTCGACATACGTGCTGGAGTGCTTCGTCCGGGTGAAAAACATCGTCCGTGGATGTTGACTTGTCGAAGCCACCCACCGTCTCACAGTCGATGAAGAGTACGGTGTCATCACTCAGTCGAGACTCAAGCAGCATGTCATTGGCTCCGTAGCTTCAAGACTTGCGAGACTTTGCCGCGCCTGGCCGGTTCAGACGAGCCATCACCACCTCGGCCTCTTCATTGGGCTGCCCTGGACGGCTGTAGTCCTCGCGAGCGTCGGGCGCCGCGTCGGAATGTTCGCCACTCAACTTGTCGAGCGTGGATTTGACACGACGCTTGAGCCGTTCGCGCAGACCGAATCCGCTTGCCATGGAGGCCTCCAGGGAAACTACGTCACGTTGCCCGGTAGTCATATCGTCGCACGAGGTAAAGCTAAGGTGTGGAATCCACTGTGATTCGTACGCAGGGTGTACAATCCACCGCGTCGTCGTGAGGCCTGCGAGCCTACGACAAGTGCCTGGGCGAGACTCCGACCTCGCTTTGATTTCGACGCAGATTCGCCGGCCCCCTGGTCGTCGCCAAGACCCCATCGCCCGTTCGAAGTGGCCGATGAAGTGGAGCGTGAACATGGACCATCCCGTCACCCTGGAGCAGGTCATCTCCTTCCTGCTCGAGACCCCTCTGTTCGAGGACCTCACCCCCAACGAGCTGGCTGAGGTTGTACAAATCATGCTCTTTCAGCGGCTTCGGGACGGACAGTTGGTGTTCCAGGAAGGAGACGAAGGCGATGCATGGTTCGTCATCTTCCGTGGTGAGTGCGTCGTGACGAAGAATGCGCCGGTCGGTCCGGCGCGCACCATCGCCATGTTGCAGAGCCGAAGCTGTTTCGGCGAAATGGCCATCTTGGATGGCTCCTCGCGTTCTGCAACCATTCGCGCCCGAGGTGATGTCACGGTCTTCAAGTTTCCCCGCGGTTCATTCCAGGAGCTGCTCGGTCGAGGCAGTCTCGCTGCATACAAGCTGATCTATGCGATGGCGCGTGTGCTTTGCGGGCGCCAGAGAACTATCACGCAGCAGCTCACCAGCGTGATCGAAGACGAGGTAACGACCGTGCAGACTTCGCTGCGCGACCAGCTCCAATCCCTCGTGGAGGAGTACAAGGTCTCCGAGTGAGGCCTTTTCGCCAGTGGCTGAAGGGTGTCCGTGTGGCGGCGTCTCCGACCGACGGAGCTCCCGTCCAGATGGGGAGAACCAGTCTCCAGTGGGCGCTCTTGTGGGTCGGATGCAGCATGGCAGCTCGAGCAGCGCCTATGTCCGGTCCGGCATGGTCGGTGAAGGCTGTCGCGAGCGTGATGGAAGATCAGTTGTCATCGGCAGCGCTGGCTGCCGGCGCCAGTGGCAACGCTGCAGTGCCTGCGTGTCGTCGCATGGCACCGGAGCTGCTGCTGTGCGTTCAGTCACCGTATGCGCCGGGACGGGTGGCGATGATGGCTGAGGTGGTCGCCGCTGGACAGTCTCTGGACGGCGCGTTTGCCACTGCTCGCGACCAAGTAGAGGCAGCCTGGGCCCGTGTGCCCGCCCGCACCTTCAGCGTCGATGGGATTGCCGGTCAGTACTACGTTCGGTCGGGGGGAGATGGCTTCGATGCTGCCGCTCTGCTGCGCCCTGAGCTGCTCGCGCGCCTTGCTGGCGGGGTGCCGGTGGTCGCAGTGCCGGAAGACGGCACTGTTGTATGGTGGGTTCCTGGTCACGCGGACTTCGACAAGATGGTGGCCGTGGGCGTACGTCGCATGGCAGAGGCTAGTTCTGCACCCGTTTCTTCGCGCATCTACCAACATACGGGTACGAAGTGGTCGACGTGGGCAGAGGTTCGAGGCAACATCGGACTACCCGCCCCGGTACCTCAGCCCCCACCTTCGTCTGAGGATCCCTGACCGCAGGGCGAGGTAGGAGAGCCCTTCGCGGGCATCGGGTATTCGAGTGGATACGGAGGAGTTTGTATGGGTCGAATCCGGCAGTTGATACGAGCCAGCATCCGGCAGGTCTCGTCCGTGGTGGCGCGAAATGAGCTCTTTGAGAGACCGGGTGAGCGAGCCGTCACGGCGCCTTTGTCGCCGAGACAGGTCGAGCCTGAAGCGCCAGTGCCGTCTCCTACGATGTCGCAAGTGGGCGCGGCGAATGTGGCAGAAAGTGCTCCGCATCCCGCAGCGAAGGCCGACGACGATCGACAAGAGCCGCGTCTTGCGCAGCAGATTGAGGTGTGTGATGTCGTTGACATCGAGCGCTTGACGGAGATTCTTGGTCCGAAGCGAGGGGTTCGGGTGGTCAACCACTGGGCGACCTGGTGCATCCCTTGCATCGAGGAGTTCGACCTGCTCAAGTCCTTGTTTGACCGGCTCCCTGAGGGCGTGGCGTTCCAGGGTATTTCATGGGATCTGTTCGACCCGCGCGGTGATGAAGACGATATTGCGGAGCATGTGGTGAACTTCGCGACTGGACATGCCTTGCCATGGGACACGGTCCTGATTGGTGAGGAGACCAGCCCCGAGTCGTTTTTCGAGGCGTTCTCGCTGACCACACAGACCGTACCGCAGACGTGGGTGCTCGATGATTCCGGTTCCGTGGTGCATCGAATCGAAGGTGCCCTCGTGCCCGCACAACTTGAGGGTGTACTCGGTGCGGTCCAAACAGCACTGCAAGCAGGCTCGAAGGAGGCCCCGTGAATCAGACGGAACAGGAACAAGAACAAGCACCTCAGGATGAGGCCGTGGGCGTCGACGACGCGTCAACGGAGACCCCTTCTTTCGGTCAAGCGGCCGGTGTGCTCGGTGAGGCTTTTGGGCAGGCGATGCGTGTGGCGCTCCGGCGGGGGCGCAGCGAGGTTGGCCGAGCGGCGACGACAGGACGGCATCGCCTCCAGGTCCGACAGCTGAAGGCGGACCGGGATGCCATGCTGCGCAAGATCGGCTTGGAGGTGCTCCGCTTGGTTGAAGCCGGTGAGATCAGCCATCCAGGGCTCCTTCGGAGCGCTCAGCGGGTTTCGGAGCTGGATGTTGAGCTGGAAGACCTCGAGACGCGGCGCACGAGCGGGAGCGAGGTGCAGGCGGAAGACGAAGGCGCTGCTGAATCCTGACAACGCGCAGTTTGTTCTTGCCAACGGTCAGGCCATCCCATAAAGCTGCGCCGTCGTTGGAGCAGGGTAATGCCCCTCCAAAGACTTTCTCCTGGGGCTGTAGCTCAGTTGGGAGAGCACCAGAATGGCATTCTGGGGGTCAGGGGTTCGAGCCCCCTCAGCTCCACTTGAAAATCCGGCCCACGAGGCCGGGTTTTTTTGTGCTTGACGCCAGCGATCGTCGCGAGAAACGAGGCCCAGGAGGCGCAGAAGCAGACGATGAGAAAGCTGGTCTTCATGGCGGAACTTCTGAGCAAGTTCGACTCGGAGGAGATCAGCGACGACATGAAGACGGACATCGGCACGCAGATCGGATCCGCGCTGTCTCCATCGATCGAGGAGGCGATCCGACCTGCCGTTGGTCGGATGCTGGAATCGAGGGTCATCGAACCCTTCCGTGAGGAGCTGGTGTCCATGGACGGACGCGGCCAGCTGTACATGACCGAGATGTTCGGGAATCTCGTCGCGGCCAATGGAAACGATGACGAGGCCATGGACGTATACGAATCAGTCATCTCGATGCATCAGGAGACTGGATCGAAAGTTGACGCCAGGCGTGTGAAACGGTCACTGGCTGACATCCTGATCGACTCTGGAGATGCCGAAGAGCAGACGCAAGCCCTGGATCT
>CAJWOS010000373.1 GCA_913044235.1 uncultured Pseudomonadota bacterium | reverse complement strand
TGCCGAGCGCGCGTTGACGAGCTTGGGATCTTTTCGCCAGCAGCTGGGATCAGCTGCGCGGCGCGGTTGCAAGAAAATTTCGCAACAGTCGCGCAACATGGCCGCGGCGCTCCTCGGCCTCGCCTGGTGCGCATCCACGGCGACGGCCCTCTTCGTCCACCCCGGCGCGGGCAACACGGCCACTCTCAAACCGCCGGTCATCGACCCGTTCAACCCTTTTGGAGGGCCGGCCGAGGACCCCATGCACGGCCACGAGATCGCCGCGTCGCACCTGACGACGGACCACCTCGACGTCTTGGCGCGGTTGGCTTCCAAATTAAAACATATGAGGTTGGAAGACATCGAGCAGGTGATCGTGATCGGCCTCTCGGACCACGACGGGGGGACCATCGTTCCGGGTGCCGCCGAAGCCGGCCGCCCAGATGGCGATGGTGGGCGCACGGTTCCGGCGAAAGTAAATGTCGCGACGGTCTCGGATGGTCAGGCCCATCTCGAGGAGTGCGGCCTCCGGACGGGGGTCGTTTGCGGCGTGGCAGATGCACAACAGGCCGTCGCGGGACAAGGCCTGCACTGCCGCGCGGCAGTAGTCGAAGACGTCGCCCCGTAGCTCCATCCGACAGGCGGCACGCTGAGGGTGGGGGGAGACGACGCCCTTTCCGAGTGGGAAGTAGGGTGGACTGCCCGTGACGAGGTCGTAGGTGTGGTGTTCGGATGGGGGCAGTGCGGCGGGGTTCCGGAAGTCGAAGTGGCGGAGCTCAACCACGTCTTCGAGATCGGCTCGCCGCAGGGTGTGTCGGTTCAGGCGGTGGCTGACCTCTTGCGCTTCGATGCCCACCATCAGAGGGAGAGGGAGCTCAGGATCGACTCGGCTCCGTCCCTCAGCGGCGTCGGGTCGTCCCAGCCGATGCCAGAGCACCATGGTCCCCACCGATCCGACGCCGGTGCCCAGGTCGAGATGGCGACGGGGGCTGGGGTGGTGTTCAACCGCCAGCCAAGCAGTGACCATGTCGTCGGTGCTGAAGCGGTGCCCGCGGGCGAGCTGGTGGATGTGCCAGTCCCCCGCGATGCGGTCCAGCGTGACAGGCTCGTCGATGTCGGGGAGGTGAATGTGGACATCACGGCGCGGCATGGCGGATCCTCGATGGGCGGCAGGAGTAGAAGATGGCGTGGAGTCAGCGAAGGCTGATGGTCTTCACGTTGACGAACTCACGAATACCGAACACGCCCAGCTCGCGGCCGTAGCCGGAGTCCTTGATGCCTCCAAAGGGCAGGCGGGGGTCGGAATACGAAGACTGGTTCACAAACACGCCGCCGGACTCCAGCTGGGCGGCAAGCTGGCGGGCTCGATCCGGGCTCCGGGTCCAGACAGACGCAGACAGGCCGAACCGGGATGCGTTGGCACGCGCGATGGCTTCCTGCTCGTGCGGTACCTGCCAGACTGAAGCCACTGGGCCAAACAGTTCCTCGTCGGCCGCGGGTGTGTCTGGAGGAATGTCCACGAGGACCGTAGGAGGGTAGAAGGCGCCGCCTTCGAGATCTGGAACGCCCCCGCACAGGGCGTGCGCACCGGCGGCGAGGGTATCGCGGACCTGCCGGGTGAGCAGAGCGCACAAGTCGGGCCGAGCCAGTGGTCCGAGCTGCACTTGTGGTTGCAGGGGGTCGCCCACTTTGAGGGCGTTCATCCCGTTGGTGAGCGCGGATACGAATGGCTCGTAGACGGCACTTTCCACGAAAAATCTCTTGGCGGCGATACAGGACTGCCCGTTGTTGAGGCAGCGGGATGCCACCGCCGCCTCGACTGCCGCGTCGAGATCTGCGTCGTCGAGCACGATGAAGGGGTCGGAGCCGCCCAGCTCCAGCACGCATTTTTTGAGGTGGGAGCCCGCAGTTTGTGCGACGGCGCGGCCAGCGCGGTCGCTGCCTGTCACGGTGACCGCGGCGATGCGACGGTCGGCGATGATGTCTGGAACCTGAGGGAGGTCCACTCGGGCATCGACGAGGAGGCCATCGGGCAACCCAGCGCCTGCACAAAGAGACGCAAGGGCGGCAGCAGTGCCGAAGGTGTTGGGCGCATGCTTCATGACCACGGCATTGCCAGCCATCCAGGCGGGAGCGGCGAAGCGGAAGACCTGCCAGGCTGGGAAGTTCCACGGCATCACGCTGAACACCACGCCGAGCGGCGCAAAGTGCACTTCGTTGACCGGCGCTGCGGCTTCGACGGTCTGTGGAGACAGCATCTCGGCGGCGTGATCGGCATAGAACCGGCACACCCACGCGCACTTTTGGACCTCACGCCGGGCTTCACCGATGGGCTTGCCCATCTCGAGGGTCATCGTGTGGGCGAGCGCCTCTCCGGACTCGGCGAGCGCCTTTGCGATGGCATGCAGGACTGCTGACCGCTTCGCAAAGGTGGTGTGGCGCCAGCGCCGCTGTGTGGTGGTTGCCAGTGCGAGTCCAGCCTCGATCTGGGCTTCATCCCAGTACTGCCAGGAACGCAGAGGCGTACCGGTGGCAGGGTTGATGGTGGTGAAGCTGGACATGCAAGTCTCCTGCGACGGACGGTGCGTATCGGATAGCGGAGCCCATGGCCGCATCCGCTTCTCAACCCCCACCGGGGATGGCGTTCTACCCCAACGCATTCTCGGCCGCTGAGTCGGCGGAACACCTCGCGGGGCTCCTCGAAGAAATCCCTTGGGAGCAGCACTCGTTCACGATCTTCGGTCGCACCGTGCCCATGCCGCGGCGGATTCAGATGTATGGACCGCACGGGTACAGCTACTCGGGAGTACAGCATCCGCCACGGGTGATGTCCCCGCGGCTGCAGGCCATCGCCGACCGGGTAAAGGGGCTCACAGGGCGTCGCTTCAACTCGGTGCTCGCCAACTGGTATCGAGATGGGGCCGACTCCATGGGATGGCACACCGACGATGACTACCCACATGGCGGGCAGCCGATGGTCGCTTCGGTGAGCTTCGGCGCAGACCGGCGATTCCGATTTCGCCCCCGCGACGCACAGCAGCGGCAGGCGCTCGGCTCGTTTGGGATTCTCCTCACCAACGGCTCGGTCCTTACCTTCGAAGGGCCGGCACGAGCGCAGTGGCAGCATGCTCTGCCACGCACCCGCAAGGTCATTGGCTCACGCGTGAACCTTACCTTTCGATTCATGTGTGGACCGTGAGCGGCGGCGGATCAGTCCGCAGAGACCAGCCAGCCACGCCCAGCCGGCACTCCCCGCCATCGCCTCGCAGCCGGTGCCTTTCGGGTCGTCCGCACCGGTGTGTACCGTCTCGGTCGAGGTGGGAGCGCCGAGGGGCTCGACCGGTGGCCCGGCGTCGAAGTCGGTCTCGGTCTCGGTCTCGGGTGGATCGGGAATGGGCTGGACGGTGAACTCGGGTGCCTCGGTGGGGTCTGTGAGGGTCCAGGCGTCGTGGGCGGTGACGCTCCAGGTGATGCGCGTATGGGCCGAGACAGAACCGGTGAGGTCGAGTGTGGTTCCGGTGATCCCTGTGACTTCCGTGGTGACGGCTTCGGCGTCGGAGGGCGTGTCGCTGTCTTCGGATGCTCCGGTGTCTTCGAGGGCACCGGTATCGTCGGCATCGGCCCCGGGGTCAGGGACGTGCGCAGTCCACTGCACGGTGTAGGTGAGCGCATCACCATCCGGGTCTACCGGGGCACTCCACTGCAGGATGACCCGGTCCTCGTAAGGGTCGCCCACGGGGCCGACGAGCTGGGGCGCTTCGGGGGGCACGTTGGCCACGGCGAGGACTGCGGCAGCTGCATTGACGCGTCCGTAGCCATAGACCGGGCTCCAGCCGGACTCGTCATAGGCTGCTTCCTCGGGATGCACCTTGTCGGCCGTGGCATTGAGCATGATGCGGGCATGTTCTGCAGTCAGGTCGGGGTTGGCCTCGAACATCAGGGCCAACACGCCGGCGACGACGGGCGCAGAGGCACTCGTGCCCGAAAAATGCGGAGCATAGTCGGGGTCGCCCTCGTAGTTGCCGTACCCGGGGTCGCCCGTGATGTCGGTGGTGAGCAGTCCACCCGATGATCCGGCCACATCCATTCCGTGCCCGTAGTTCGAGTAGCTCTCTTTTCGATCGAAGCGGTCGAGGGCCGCCACACTCACGACGGTGGACCACGACGCGATGCCATCGCGGCTCATGTCGCAGTCGGAGTTTCCAGCACTAAAGACCACCACCGTTCCCAGGCCGCTGCGCCCGTCTTCCTCGGCGTACTGGAAGGCACGTCGCATGGATCCGGTCAAGGAGTAAGCTTCGCAGCCCGAGCCGTACCCCCACGAGTTGTTGATGACGGCCGCTCCGGCATCCACGCTGGCGCGAAAGGCCTCGTACATGTCGCTGTCGGTGGTGGCGCCACCGAGCAGCCGTACGCCAAAGATGTCGGCATCGTAGGCTACGCCTGCCACCCCGATGCCGTTGTTGCCGATGGCCCCAATCAAGCCCGCCGCTGCGGTTCCATGGGCGTTGCCATCTTCCGGATGGCAGTCGTCGATGTCTTCCACGTAGTTGTAGCCGCAGATGACCCGCAGGTCGGGATGAACCGGCTCCACGCCGGTGTCGACGACCGACACCATCACGCCAGCGCCGGTGGCGACGGTCCAAGCCAGCTCCGCGTCGATGTCGGCATCGATCGAGCCGTCGGTCTGACCGACATTTTCGAGATGCCATTGGCCGCTCACGTATGGATCGTCGGGCAGGGTGTGCGGCTGCAGCACGCGTGCGAGGTTCGGATGGGCGAACTCCACTCCGGGCAGTGAGCGGAGGGTTCTGGACACCGCAAAGTCGTCCGCGGCCGCGCCCAGGTCCACCTCAAGCAGGGTTCCCGCCGCATCGAGTGCACGCACGGACTGGACGCCCTTGTGGGCCGAGACCATCGCCACAGCATCGTGGTGGCCGATACCCACGAGAACCTGACCAGTGCGCCAGACCGGCACGCCAGCAAGGTGGCCGCTGCCATCCACCTCCATCCGGCTGTCTTCCTCGGCGTCTGCATAGAACCATCCGCTTGCGGATGGGAGGAGTCGTGCAGGTGCAGCAGCAGCAGGGGGTGCGAACAGCAGGGGCGAGATCGTGAGGAGGACGCTGTACATGCCACTGTTGTACTTCATCTGGACGGGACCCTCGCGCAGAAGTCGTCAGGAGGCTGTGATGGCATCGGGAAGGTCCCGAAATGACCCGTGGGGGCGTTACCCTGAGGTGGCGGAGGAACGAATGCGAGCGAGTCTCGGCTGGATCGCGATGGTCGCGGCGTGTGCGTTGCAGGACAAGGGCGCCACCCCATCCTCAGGAACCACGACCACCTCCACCGAGGTGGCTGACGAGGCGACGGAGCCTTCGAGCGACGCCGACTCGGCGGAACCCTGGACTGCGCCCGGCTGCGGAGACGGGGTGGTCGATCCGGGGGAGATCTGCGACGACGGAGCGGCGAACAGCGACACCGAGGCCGATGCCTGTCGAACAGACTGCGTACCGGCTGGGTGCGGGGATGGAGTGGTCGACTCGGGCGAGACCTGCGACGACGGCAACACCATCGCCGCGGATGGATGCGATGCGGTCTGTGTTGTGGAAAGCGGCCTACTCGAGGTCGAGCCGAATGACTCCTGGGATGCGGCGCAGGTGCTGGCCGATGCGCGCGGGGTGTTGGGAGCGCTTCCTGAGGCCGACCAGGACTGCTTTCAGCTGGAAGCACCGGTGTGTGGTGCATTGAGCGCAACACTCACCGGAGCCTGCACGGGTCCGGTCGCGCTGTCGCTGCACAATCCCGCGGGGCTCGTCACCGCCACGGGCACGGCCACTGAAGATGCCTGTGCCTCGATTGACCCGGACACCGCTTCGGGTGCACGCTTTCTGGGGGAGGGGAGCTGGGCGGTCTGCGTGTCGTCTCCCACAGAAATCGCCCTGTCCTCCTACGTTCTCGCGCTCGAGCTCCTCGGTCCCGACGAGGTCTCCTACGAGCTTCCCGACAGTGAGGATCCCGACGGCGACGGAATCCCTGACCAGTGCGACAGCGACGACGACGGCGATCAGATCCCCGACGACGATGACCTGTGCCCGGACGTGCCCGATGGGCCCGAAGCCCCCCCGTTTGCGGTCGCATCCAGTGGCTTCATTCGCACGTGGCTGGCGGCCGGTTCCTACACCGACACATCGAGCGGCGACGGCTGTCTGCCCTCCGATGGTGCTTTGGTGCATCCCACCGATGATGCTCTTGCGGTGCCTGCAGTCGCGACGGACGCGGGCGACCTTATTTGGACCACGTTGCTCTCCGACTCCGACCGAATCGAGTTCCTCACAGACTACGGTGGCGTGTCCGCGCCGCGGGAGATCTACACTGCGGCCTGGGTGCGAGGCGCCCCAGGCACCGCCACGCTGGCCATGGGCGCGAAGACGTGCGCGGCGACGCTGGACCAGGCGCGCTCGTCGCAGACGTGCGCGTCGTCGTCGCAGTGGCCCGTGACCAACGCCGCGATGCGCAGCGACGCGCTCGCGCAGCCGGCGAGCAGCGACGCGGCTAGGACGAGGCAGCCCCGGCCTCGAGCCATCGTGTCGACTCAGTTCAAGAGTCCGTCAAGGTCAGCCTGAGACTCGCTGTGCCGATCGATGTGCTCTCCGTAAGGCAGGGTCGTGCAGGGTCGTCATGGCCGGCTCTTCGCTACCGCCAAACGCGATGAACATGATCAAAGGCTTCGTGGGCGACGCACCTGCACCCGCGCCGCCGCCGTCACCCGCGCGGCCGCCTCGACACCCGCACTGGCACCGTGCTGCACCGTGTGTGCGTCCGGCGCTCGACTTTGAGCCGGCCGGGGCGATGGCGTTGCACAGGCAGAGGTTGGCCGCGAGCCCGCCGAACGAGTAGCAGATTCCGTATGTTATGTGCAGCAGCACAAAGTGCCAGAGCGCGCGCGCCTGGGTGTAGGCGCACGTCGCGAGCAGCAGCGACGCGGCCGACCTCGACCACGCCGAGTTTTCGGACGACTCGGACGACGATGAGAGCGACGGCGATGAGAGCGACGGCGCGGTCGCGCGGCTCAACGCGGCGTTCGTGCGCGCGTTCCTCGCCGCGTTTCCGGAGCTGCAGGCGCGCGTCGACCCTCTCTCGACCCTCTCTCTCGTCGCCTCTCGCGCCGTTCGCGCGCGCGTTCGCGTTCGCGCGTTTTC
>CAJWOS010000372.1 GCA_913044235.1 uncultured Pseudomonadota bacterium | reverse complement strand
CTGGCCGCAGTCGCACTGGGTCACCCACGTGGGCACTATTGTGGCGGTTGTCGCGTTATGGAACATTGTGGTAGAGGTGCGCTGCCAGTGCGGTTAAGAGCACAGCGGCAACTGCTAAATAGTCTGTCAGCACAAGAACCAGTGTGCAGCCGCACGCAAGAAAGCGGAGGTTCTGTGGGGTTCCCGGCCCATTCGTTGCAAGGAGCACGAGGGCCAAGATCAGGGCGTAGCCCCCGAGGGCTGGCCGTGTGTGCGTCGGGCTGCCGCTGCCGCACGGGCCCGTTCCCCGTGTCGGGGCGCCCGGGCCTCGTGCTCATCAAGACGGCGGCGGGCCGCGCGCTCGACGAGCAGGCCCCGCTGCTCGCGCAGCTGCAGCCGGCGATCATCACGCTGCGCTGCCGCGGGTACATCTTCTTCGGCTCGACGCTCAAGATCCTCAACGACGTGATGGGTTCGGTGGTGCTGCCGCCTGAGCTGCAGCCGACCCTCGGCAAGCACAAGAGTTCCGTCGGCTCCTCCTGCGCGTCGCTCGACTCGCAGCCGGGCGGAGGGATGGGAAGCAGCACCGGCTCGGTGAACGCGTCGCCCGGCGGCCCGCCCAAACCGACAAAGTTTGTGCTCTTCGACTTCTCGGCGGTCTCGGGCCTCGACGCCATCCGAGGACTCGTGCACACCGCCGACGGATGGTGGGCCCTCACCGCGTCCGGTCTCGCCTTCAGCCCAGATGGAGTCGAGTTCGAGGTGCCCGACGGCGCCACGGCTGGCAGCACGCACCTTGTGGCTCACGACAACATGCCAGTGGTCCTGTGGCACGGCCAGGCGCTGATCGGAGGTCCTGGGCGGTGGGCGTCCATCGCCGATCCGAGCCGGGCGGGTCTCGCGGAGCTCTACGCGGTGGGAGACGCTCTGATGGCGGTCACACATGCGCACGAACTGGTCACGCTCTTGGACTGACCGACCCATGGGGTCGGGCTGCTTTAGTGGTAGCCGAGCTGTTCCAGCAGGCCATGCAGCTCGGCGTCTCCCACACCGGACGCCGACGCCTTGGCGGCCACGAGCCATGCGCCAAGGGGCCCATCGGGTGTGGGCTGATCGGAGGTCCATTCCAGTGCGGGCGTCCAGCTCCGGGCTTGGATGAGATGGAACTTTTGCTGGTCGAAGAGGGCCGACTTCTTCGGATGGGGCCAAGCGGCCACTCGCACCGGCCGTTCCTGGATTGGCTGCCCTTGAATCAGGTCATGGGCTGCCGTGGCGCTGATGAAGCCCTCGGGCAGGGTGCCGGGCTGCACCAGCAAGGGCACCATCTGATTCTCATCGTGAAGATAGTGACCGTGGCCGAGAAGGTTGTGCTCTCCGAGGTACTCGCCGTGATCGGACGTGATCACGAGCCGGCGTCGAGAGAAACCGGCGGCCTCGATGGCGTCGAGCACGCGCCCGAGGGTGCGGTCGGCGCGCTGGATGCCATAGGCGTACAGGTCGCGTGTGCGGGTCTCGAGGGCTGGATCGGGAGTGCCAGACACGAAGCGGAACCAGTCGCTGTCGGTGGTGCTCTGGTTCCAGGTGAGGCCCTCTCGGGGCGACAGAAAGGGATGGTCTTCCGGAATGCTTCGATACGGAGTGTGTGCGTCGGCGATGTTGATGAAGAGGAGGTCACCGTCTCGGACATTTTCCTTGAGCATGTTCTGGACAGCCTTCACCAGCCGTGCCCCGTACAGCTTTCCAAAGTGCTTGGGCACAGTGCGATGGCGGAAGCCGCGCGACAGACCGGAGGAGGGACCGAGAACGGGATTGCCGGAGACCATGACCGCAGGCATCGACTCCGCCAGGACGGCATGCGCATCCGAGAGCTTGCGCGCAGGACCGAGCTTCCGACGGGACGAGCCTTCCGCCTCCTCCGGGGGATTGGCCAGCGCGTGGGCGCCGTGCTCGGTCACTTCGAGTCCGGTGAAGAACGACGCGTGGGAGGGGAGGGTCCAGCTCCCCGGGGCGATGGCGGTGCATGATAAGGCGGCTCCTTCTGCGACCAAAGCGTCGAGGGTCGGGGTGAGCGGACGGGCCTCGCCGCAGACGCCGATGTGGTCGGCGCGGACCGTGTCGAGCACCACAAACACGCTGATCGAACCGCTTGAGCCGGCAACAGGGCGTGAACGACAGCCCAGCACCGCAGCGAGCAGCCACAGTCCAAGAACAATTCCTGGCGTGGATGGCTGGGTGGAGTCGACCAGTGAAGGGCGATTTGGCGAGGGTCGAGGTCGCAGGAGAGTGCCGGTGTGAAGGGTGAGACCGCATACCGCGTCCGCCGCAGGCTTGGGGAAGCGGTCGAGTGGAGCTGCAGAGTGGGCGGTGGCGGCAGCAGCTTGTGCGTGGGGCATCAGGGTTCGAGGCGTCCAAAGGTCGCTTCGGGATCGTTGAACACTCGCCGCAGGATGTTGGCGACTTGGGCCACGTGGGAGCCATCGAGCACCCGGTGATCGAAGGTGGCGTGCAGGGAAAGCACCGAGGCGATTTCGATGCGCTCGGTACCGTTGGGATCCTCCACCACCACCGGCTCGCGTTTCACTGCGCCAATGGCCAGAAAGATCGGCAGTCGCGAGTACGGCACCAAAGGCACATAGGCGGTGTCGAGGCCGAGGCTTCCCACATTGGTGAGGGCCACGCCACCGAACGGATCGCGGGGCGCCCCAAATACCGCAGCGTCGATGTTGAGGGTGTAGGTGAGGAAGGACAACAGCCGCAGCGCGCTGCTCACCAGCACCTGCGGCATCCGCCGCATCTGGTTCCGGGTCCGGGTCATGCTTGCGTCGCGGCGGGCCCGAACCCGGGCCACAGAGGCATCGAGCTCGCGGGCGAGGTCCACCATGTCGCGCCGATCGACGTGCCGGAGGGTGATGCCCGAGAGGTCTGGCTTGCCAGTCTTTTCGTCTTCGATGGCCACATGCACGAAGATGTCGATGTCTTCGCGCAGATACACACGCCCCCACCGGATGATGGCGTTGGCATCAGGCACCTCTCGCAGCACCACCGCCATCGCCCGGGCCACGGCCGTGGTGATGGTGACTCGCTGGCCGGTCTGTTCGCGCAGGGCGGCCAAGTAGTCCAGCATGGGATCGGCGCGAAGCTTCAGAGTGCCGTGCACCGTGGGATCGTCGGGGGCGGACCATGTTCCGAGAGCGATGCGTCGATGCACCGCGAGCCGGGACTTGGGCGTGAGCGAGACGTTGGAGGGGAACATCAATGCCTCCGAGAGGTGCGGAGACTCGTACGGTACACGGATCCCATCCACCATGGGTGCTGCGCGCACGAGTGGGCAGGGACTCCGGCCGGATGAGCGCTGAGAAAGCGACTGGATGGGGCCACGCAGAGAGCCCCGGTCGATCGGTGGGACCGCTACTGTCGGGCTTCGATGAGAAACTCGATGATGCGTGCGTTGCTCCCGCCGTCCACGTCTGGGGGTACCTCGTGCCCGGCCCCGTTCATACGGTAGTGAATCACGCGCCGGTCGTTTTCACAGTTGAGCCATTCCATGCGCACATGGGGCGCGATGTCGGTCTCTGTGGCGGTCGCGTCGCATCCGTTGTGCGCGGCCCACGCAGCGGTACTGTCTTCGGCTGGCATGAAGTTGTAGTCGAGGATGCCCGTTCCGCCGTCATAGGGGCAGACCGGATCGGCGGTTCCGTGAAATTGCATCACCGAGACCTTCGCGGCGCTGGCTGTGGGCTGGGAATCCACCAGGAGCTGGGAAGCCTGGGGGACGATGGCCACGAAGAGGTCCGACTCCATGGCGATCTTATGCACCAGAGCCGCCCCGTTGGAGAAGCCGATCCCCACCGGTCGTTCGGTGTCGATGCCTGCCACGCCATCAAGGGCATCCAGGATGGATGCGGCAAACGCCACATCGTCAGCGTTCGACTCCTCCCGCTCAATGTTCCAGGAGCTGGCGATGCCATCCGGGTACACGCCGATGAAGTCGTGCTCCTCGATGGATGGGACGAACTGGTTGATGAAGTCCGTACCCGCGCCGCCCGACCCGTGGAATGCGAAGAGCAGCGGGGTCGCCTCGCTTGCAGATGCGTCGTAGTCCGCCGGTAGGTGCAGCAGGTAGGTGCGCTCGACGGTCTCCCCTTCGACCACCTGCTCGATGGTGAGCTCATTCACTCCGGGTTCCAGATCGCCGGCGCTCGGCCCTGCGTCGCTCCCGGTCCCGTCTTCCGTGGTTCCGTCGGGGGCCTGTTCCGACTCTGTTTGATCAGACTCGGACTCGCTCTTGTCCGATGAACCGCCGCAGGCAGCGGCGAAGTACAAGCACAGCAACGCGGGTCGCTTCATCGGTTCCTCTCGTGGTCTCGGGACGCCATCACCATAGGGCTAAGGGGGGGGAAGGGGAAGCGAAGACCGGGAAAATGTCGTTTTGGGCTGCGGTCGAGGGCTGCAGCTTTGCGGCAGGCTCAGAAGCACTCGCTGCGGGGATATTCGTCGCTGCAGGCGTCGGCCTCCAGTGTGAAGACAAAGCCCAGCGCGTTCGCGCAGTCGTCCATCACGAGTGGTAGATAGCGGTGGTCGATGCCCCCGCATTCCTCGCCGCCGGTCCATTCATGGGCACGGCAGGCGGTGCCACCGAGACCGGCGCACAACCCCGTGGCCGCATCTTGGAGCTGGAACTGATCGCCGACGGGGGTGAGGACGAAGCTGGTGCAGCGCTCGGAGCGGGTGTCGAGCATCAGTCGATTGCCACCATCCACCTCGATGCAGCGGGGCTGTGCATAGCCATCGAACCACAGTCGGTCGTCTCGATAGGTCAGGCGCTGATCGGCGAAAATGGTTCGGTGGTCGTGCGCATGCCGCTTGAAGGTATGCAGTCGCAGCGCTTCGCCGAACCGCTCATCGCCGCAGGAAAGCAGGATGTCGACTGCATACGGGTAGTCGCCGAACATGCAGTCGGTGGTCACGAGGGCGCCTTGCATCCCGGTGTAGTCCGGGCCGGAATCCCCATCATCGCTGTGGTCGCTGTCGGCACTCGAGTCGGGCGCGGAGTCGTTCGCGGTCCCGCTGTTGGTTGGTGGTGCCTCGGTCGCGGCCGGTGCGGATGAGACAGGGCCTGAGTCCATGTTGGTGGGCCGCTTGGAGCCAGGGCTCTCGGGGATGACCGCACAGCCCGCGCCGAGGAATGTCCAGATGACCATCGTGCCCTCCGAGACAGAGCTAGCCCGATTCCCATCTCCGGCCGAGCATTCGTTGGGTGGAGCATGCGGGTGTGTACAGGCGGCACCGACGATGCACTGGAAATCTCGATGTAAGGGTGCCTGTTTGGGGTGCAGCTTCGAGGTCTCGCCATCATTGGGCCGACGTGTCCACAGCGGTCTCCGTCGGGCTACAACCGAACCGAATCGCCGCCAGGGAATCTCCGTGAACGACTTCTCCCATGCTCGCCAGCTGCGCATCTCCGTCACTGGAGACTTGCGCTTTGTGGTCTCGATCCGCCCTTTGGTGGTGCGGGAGCCCGAACCCGATGAAGTGGTGGTTGAGGTGCGCGCGGCGCCCATCAACCCGAGTGATCTCGCCATGCTCTATGGGCCGGCCGATCTCTCGACGGCCCGTCTGGAGCGGAACGATGGGCATCCCGCGATGGTAGCGCAGTCTCGCGCCGGCTGGCAGCGCCAGCTGAGCCCGTTGGTGGGCCGAAGCGTTTCCGTGGGCAACGAAGGCGCCGGTGTGGTGGTCGCGGCCGGTCGGTCCGAGGCCGCACAAGCGCTCTTGGGTCGGGTGGTCACGATGGTGGGTGGGGAGATGTATCGCACCCATCGGCTCCTTTCGGTGCGACAGGCCATTCCCCTTCCCGAGGGGGCCGCCCCCATCGAGGGGGCGTCGCTGTTCGTCAATCCAATGACCGTCCAGGGCTTCATCGACACGATGCGCCGAGAAGGCCACACTGCCATGGTCCACACCGCCGCGGCGTCCAACCTGGGCCAGATGCTGGCGAAGCTGTGTGTGAAAGAAGCCATTCCTCTGGTGGCCGTGGTGCGCAGCGAAAAGCAGAGGGCCATCCTCGATGCACTGGGGATTCGCCACATCGTGGACTCGAGCCAGCCCACGTTCATGGCCGATCTGGTCGCTGCCATCGCACAGACGGGGGCGACTCTCGGGTTCGATGCGGTGGGGGGTGGCAAGCTGGCCGACCGCATCCTCCGCGCGATGGAGCAGGCGCAGGTGCTGCGGGGGGTCGAGACCAGCGTGTACGGAACCCCCGTGCACAAGCAGGTCTACATTTACGGGCGGCTCGATATGGGTGCCACGAAGCTCGGGTCGGGCTTTGGCTTCTACTGGGGCGTGGGCGGGTGGTTGCTCACTCCCCGGCTGCGGCAGATCGGACGAGAAGGGGTGCGGAAGATGCGCCAATACGCGATTGCAGAGCGAAATGGCATCTTCGCGAGCGCCTACAGCGACACCATCGGGCTCGAAGACCTGCTCGATCCCGAGACGGCTCGCGCCATCGATCGCAAAGCCACCGGGCAGAAGTTTCTGCTTGATCCCAGTCGGGCCCGCCCGTCTGTCCCCATGAAATGAGGGCTTTCAGCGTGGGGGGAGAACTCCGCGCGGCGCGGTCCATGGATGCTGGTAGGTTGCGGCACGGAGGAGCCCATGCGCCTGTTGATTCCTGCTTTTTGGGCCGCCTTGATCGTCTGGACCGGCTGTCTCAAGCCCCGTCCCAACTCGCCCCCGAAGGAGCTTTCTGTGGCCGAAGCCGACCCGCTGCTCACCCAGCTCACCGAGACCCGTTTCTTCAGTCGCGGCCGGCCCAAGTCCATCGTGCCCACCGACGATGCGGTGCTGTTCCTGCAGTCCGGTCCCCGCTCGGCGGTGCAGGATCTCTATGCCTTTGACCCGGCCACGGGACAGACCCGTCCGCTCCTCACCGCCGACGACCTGCTCGAGGGCGGCACCGAGACGTTGTCCGCCGAAGAAAAGGCCCGGCGTGAGCGCATGCGACAGGATGCACGTGGGATTGCCAAGGTGGTGGTGTCCGAGGATCGAAACCAGCTTCTCATCCCCCTTTCCGGTGCGCTCTTCGTGCATGACCGCAGCACAGGGCAGACCCGCGAGCTGCCCTCTGGCGAAGGCTACCCCATCGACCCCCACTGGTCGCCGGATGGCGCGCGCATCTCGGTCGTCCGCGGGCGAGATCTCTATGTGCTCGACGCGGAAACGGGTGTGGAAACCCGCCTCACGGATGCAGCCTCCGAGAGCGCGACCGTCTCGTGGGGCACCTCCGAG
>CAJWOS010000371.1 GCA_913044235.1 uncultured Pseudomonadota bacterium | reverse complement strand
TGTGAATGCCAACACCGTGCAACGACCAGGCAGCAGCGGCGCTTCTGCTGCTGGGACCTACGAGCATTCAACTTAGCGAGGTCGAGCAGAATGTCGAGATGGCAAGGCTATCGGTCGAGCGGATCGGGCACCTCCTCGTTGGCGCAGCAGCCTTTGACCAGTCGCTTGGTGGTCCGGTGGCGATGTTCACAACGGGTGCCATGGCTGCCGAGGCCGGTCTGTTTTCCATGGCGAAGTTCGCAGCTGCGATCAGTCTTTCGCTGGGTGTGGTGAATCTCTTTCCGATTCCGGTCCTCGACGGCGGGCAGATTCTTTTCTTCCTCATCGAGGCCGTGCGAGGGCGTCCCCTGTCGGCAGCGATGCGGGAGCGGGTGTTGCAGGTTGCCGTGTTGGGAATGGTACTCCTGATGCTCGCGGTGACTGTGAAAGACGTCAACCAGTTCATTTCATACATTCTGGACGGCTGATGACCGGCGGCGCTGATGCGGTGCTGGCGATTGATACCGCCGGGCCGGAAATCGGAGTGGCGGTTGCGCGCCGTGGTGGCCCTCCGCTGGTCTGGACGGAGCGTGTCGGGCGAGGTGCGGATGCGGTTCTTTTGCCGGCCATCGCACGGATGCTCGATCAGCTGGAAGGGGACGGCTTGCGGTTGAGTGGAGTGGCGGTTTCCGTTGGTCCTGGTGCCTTCACAGGGCTGCGCGTCGGGCTGTCCGCGGCCCTTGGAGTCGCCGTTGCCTTGCGGGTGCCTGTGTACGCGGAGGGCTCCCTCTCGGCCCGAGCGCGACTGTATGCGAAGCGCCCGATGCTGGTGTTGATGGATGCTCGGAAGCAGCGCTTTTATGGGCGCTGGTTTGGTCCTGAAGGTGCGCTTGGGCCTCCCGCCGACCGGCCTCTGGCTGATTGGCTCGCCCATGATGACGCGCCGGCTGTGGTGGTGGGAGAGGGAGCGCTCGTGGCGTACGAGTCGCTCGTCTCCGCAGGTTGGACCATTCCGGAGAACGCTGGACAAGTGCCTGTCGTGGCACTTGCAGAAGCAGCGTTGGCGGGCAAAATGTCGGGGGCAGACCCGGCGCAGGTGCGACTGCGCTATGTGCGGCCGCCGGATGCGAAGAAGCCGACTCATCTGTTCAAGCCACCCGTGGCGGGGCAGCCGAAGTCGCGCAACGGTGGCTGAAACTGTTTGGGGGCCTCATCGGACCCCCACATCCAATCGGAGCACACCATGGCCGAGAGTGGTCTGGATATCGCCGTCATCGGAGCGACTGGTGCGGTGGGCAGCGACCTCATCGAGGCCTTCGAGCGCTCGTCCATCGATGTGGCTCGGTTCATTCCCGTAGCGAGCGCCAGTCGTGTGCACTCGCCGGTCGAAGCCGGCGGCAAGCGCTACACTGTTTTGCCTGTCACTGGCGACGCAGTTCCCGAAAAGGTCCTTGAGGAAGCCGACCTGGTTGTGTTCGCCACACCGGCGAGTGTCACCCGGACCCTGGCACCGGCGGTAGTGGATGCAGGCATCGCCATCATCGATGTTGGGGGAGCCCTCGTCGATCAAGGAGTGATGGCGGTACCCCTCGCCGGATTCCCTGTGGATTCTGACCTTTTCACCGATCGGCGTATTGCCTGCAGTCCGAGTGCACCCGCTGTCCTTGCTGCAACAGTGCTTCGGCCGCTTCGGGCGCTTGGACTGTCGCGTGCCCAGCTCTCCGTGATGCTTCCTGCTGGGGCTTTCGGTCGTGGTGGTGCGGAGGAACTCTCGAGGCAGGTGGTGTCGCTCTTCAACTCGGGAGACCCACCACGAGCCTTGTTCCCGGACGGGCTGGCCTTCGACGTGCTGGCGGCGCTCGGTACACCCGCCGACGACTGGACAGGGGCTGAGCGTCGCTTGAGCATGGAGCTGGCGGCACTGTTGCGACTTCAGCCGACCGATCTCCCTGCAACGGTCATGGTGATCCCCACCTTTGCAGGTGTGTCGCTCAATGCGGTGGTCACCCTGCAGCCGGGGGTGGGTGCGGAACGCGTGCGGACCACCCTCAATGCCATCCCCACCATCACGGTGCGCGACCCGGTGGTCTCGCCATTGCATACGGTGGGCACCGCAACCGCCCATGCCGGGCGTATTCGAGACGATCCCGGCGGCCGCGGAGTGCATTTCTGGGCGAGCGGAGACAACTTGCGCTTTGGAGCCAGCGCAAATGTGCTGGCGATTGCCGCGCAGCTCTGGCGAGAAAATTTGCTGTAGAGCCATGCCAATCTGGCGTTCGATCGACCTTCTGTTCCAGTCGGCTTGGACATCCTGTCAATCTGGAACACTTGGCAACCTGCATTTGACGGGCAGTGCGCTGGCATAGATGTTGCTTGAACGGTAGCGCACCGGGCGCTGCGCCCAGGAGTCCTGATGCAACGAGAAGCGACCACCGCTGGCATCTGCCGAAGGCATAAGCACGTGTTGGCTACCGGCGCGATCTGGGTGAGCACCAGCCTGCTCGGGTCTGCGAGCGCAGGAACACTGCGGATTCCGGACGCAGGAACTGCGAACCTCGGATCGTCCATCCAGGGCATGGCCAGCATCGCGGATGGTCGGTACATCGCGATTTTTGGCAGCGGATCTGCGTCTTTGTATGTGTTTGACACCGTCTCGCGCGAACAGCGCCAAGTCAACGCATGCGGTTCAGGCACCATCAGCGCGGTCACAGGTGACGGCACCGAACGAGTTTATGTTGGGTGTTCCGGCGGAGACCTCTTCACTTGGGAGGTCGACGCCAATGGTTTGCTCTCGGTGGGCGACGGACTCGCGCTGCGGGATGGCAAGCTCAATGCTCTCGTGGAGCACAATGACTTGCTCTACGTTTTCGCACAAGAAGACGCAGAGCGTGGCTCGTGGAGCACCGTCGACATCAGCGGTGCTCCCGTGGCCCAGGGAACCGGCGAGAATCTCGTCCAGTCCACTGGCGAAGTGCGTCGGGTCTTCTCTGGGACCACGGGGATCGGCATCACCTCTCTACTCGGTGTGGAGCGCATCGAGCCTGCGGGCACTTTTGCGATCGGTGCGGCCGGCGGATTCGACGACATCGTTGAGTTGACAGTGAACTTCATCGTCACTGGGGACGACGGGAATGTTTGGCTGTACAACGGCAACGGCGCCACTGCCTTGTCGCCGGCCAGTCCGCCGGGGATTTCGGGCAACGCGTCCGCCCTTGGTCTCGTCGATGGTCGTTTGGTGGTCGGGACCACCGATCAGACGCTTCGGTACTATTCCATCACGGGCTCCAACGTGGGATCCGTCCTCGCGACGCTCTCCCCGCCAGACTCAGGCGCTGCGGGGGATCCGGTCGACATCCTCGAAGGCGAAGGCGTCGACGTTGCGGGAACGAGCGCTGGCTACCTCTGGTTTGTGACCGATGGTCCATGGGTCACGGTCGAGAACCCATCGCAAGCGGTAGCAGGAGGAAGGGGTACCGAGTTCGAGCTCACCTTTGACAGCGACACCGATGGCACGGCTCAGATCCTTCTCAATGGCACCACACCGTCGAATGGCATTGAGGTTGCCGGTCCCGTGAATGTTGTGGCCGACGAAGCAGTCACTCTGTCACTCAGTATGAACGACGACTATGCCGAAGGCGTCAATGAGCTTCGGGTGGTGGTGACCGATGCAGACGGCGACAAAGGGCAAGATCTGTTGGCGGTGACCAAGGACGATCCTCCAGGGGTGGTCTCGTTCGTGCCAATTTCGCAGAACAATCCGGAAGATGCTCGAGTGGCGCGGGGTAACGAGTCGCTTCGAGTCAACTTCCGTACCCTTGATGAGCCCGACATCACCTCGTATGTGGTGTTCTTCGACGATGAACCGTTTCGGGCAGAAGACTATGAAAATTGCACCGACCGCGAGTATTGTGGTCCGAAATTCAACAACTCGGGTGGCCCGCGGTCCCCGATGGTCATTACCGAGTGGAGCGGGTCCACCCACGGGGTAGACTTGCAGCCACTGGAAAATGGCCAGCAATACTGGATTGCGGTCCGTGCCTACGATGAAGGCGGAAAGGAAGGAGCCATGAGCACGATTCTGACCGGTACCCCCGCGGCGGGCCTGGGGCCTGCACAGCTGTCGGACGAGACCGGAGGGGTCCAGTGCGGTCCCGGCGTGATGGCCGGGGCCTTGGGCGTGTTCACCGGGCTGTTCGCCGTAATGGGGCGTCGGCGTCGGTGGACGATGCCGCTCCTTGGGCTCGGCCTGGTGTCAATGGCGGTCGTGGGTGGCACGGCGCACGCGAAAGACCCCGACGCGACCGACAACCGCAAGGGGCACTTCCAGTTCCGCTACGGGATCTTCACTGTTGAAGATCCAAGCATCACCAAGGTGATGGGCGAAAACGGCCACGACGTTTTGTGGATGGAGTTTGGCCCTTACATCATTCCGCAGGTCGAGGTCTCCGCCGGACTCGGCTGGTACCAAGAGATCGGCAATCCCATCCTTCCTGGAGGCGGACGAAGCGACGACAACGTGATGTTGACGGCCTTGCCGCTGAACGTGTCCATGAACCTGCGTGCCGACTTCTGGAAGCATCAGGTGATTGTGCCGGCCGTGGGTGCCAGCATCGAGGCGTGGCCGTGGAAGCAGGAACCCTACGGGGCACAAGACCGGCTTGGCGGCATGAAGACGGGCTGGAGCTGGAATGCCGGAGTGCAAATCCTCCTGGACCGGGTCGACAAGAAGTCTGCGAGCGCACTGCGTGTCCGGACAGGCATCGATGACACATACCTGACGCTTACATACCGCGATCAGACCATCGGCGAAGCGGACCAGGGGCTCGAATACAGCGGCCAGATCGTTGGAATCGGCCTGAAGCTCGACTACTGAGCCCGAGGTCTCGCATTTATCGATCGGTGCCGGTCTCTGGAGACGTGCTGGCCGCAGCGCGGGTGCTGCTTGCCTGGGACGGGACTGCGTATGGTGGCTGGCAACTGCAGCCGAACGTGGAGACGGTCCAAGGGGCTGTCGAGCGTGTGTTGGCCCAGCTGATGGACCGTGATCGCGTCATCGCCCGCGCAGCCGGACGGTTGGATGCCGGTGTGCATGCCGAAGCGCAGGTGGTCTCGTTCGCCGTGATGTCTCGCCGGACCACGCGGGAGCTATTTCGGGGCATGAATGGGTTGCTGCCCGACGACATCGCGTGTCTGGCTCTCTCCTCGGCGGCAGATGGCTATGACCCGCGGCGCGAAAATTGCGGCAAGACCTATCGGTACCGCTTTCTTGTCCGCGAGAATCGGTGTCCCTTTCGTCGCACACGTTGTTGGCACCTCGGTCGCGCACTCGATCTGGAATCGATGCGGCGCGCTGCTCGATGGCTCTTGGGGGCGCACGACTTCACATCCTTTCGCGCGTCGGGATGTACCGCGTTGCATCCCGTGCGCATGATCCGGTCGATCGAGCTGGACTTGGTGGGGGATGAGGTTCATCTGGTGGTCCACGGCAATGCCTTTCTTCGGTATCAGGTGCGAATTATGGCGGGCTGTTTGGCAGAGGTTGGACTCGGGCGCCAGCCACCAGAGTGGATGGGCGCGGTGCTGGCTGCGGCCGACCGCAACCGTGCCGCCCGAACCGCGCCTGCACACGGACTCACATTGGAGCGGGTGCACTTCTGGTCTGCGCTGGATTGGGAGCATGGGGAGGACCCCGGAGCCCGGTCGATGCGCGCAGATGTACCGTCGTTTGCGCTTGGAAACCGATAGCTGGGGCCAGATGGTCCGAATCGGTTGACGCCAACGACCTGCTGCACTAAGTGCCGCGGGGTTCGCGCCCAGGAACCGAGACCGTTCAGTGTGTGGTTTGTTCTGCACCAGAACCGCTCCTCCGGGCGCAAAGGTGCGCGGTAGCCTCTCGGGCTGCACGTCCTCCCGTCGAACCCGGTCAAAGCATCCCACCAAGAGGCATCCAGGTGCCGACGGGTGAAAACCTTCGACCGGTCTCTCGACGGCGCACGGGCATCGGACACGGACCTCCCATTTTGATGGGCGGCCGTATCCAAAGATGTGCCGAGCCTCCGCGCCTCATGATCCGACTTTTTACCCTCTCCTGCTTTCCTATTCGTTCTTCCGGTGTCTCCATGAGCACGACCATTGCACGGCCTGCAGACGTCCAGCGCAGCTGGTTTGTCGTCGATGCAGCCGACCAAGTCCTCGGACGACTGGCATCCCGCATCGCCAGCGTTCTGCGGGGCAAGCACAAGCCCACGTTCACTCCGCACGTCGACTGTGGCGACTTCGTTGTCGTCGTGAACGCCGACAAGATCAAGCTCACCGGTCGCAAGCTCGACCAGAAGCTGTATCATCGCTACAGTGGCCACCCGGGCGGCCTCCGCTCTCGGAGTGCTCGTCAGGTGCTGGACACTCATCCAGAGCGGGTCTTGCAGGCCGCTGTGAAGCGGATGCTTCCCAAAAACCGTCTGGCACGTGACATGTACAGCAAGCTGAAGGTGTACGCAGGGGAATCGCATCCCCATGCCGCCCAGAAGCCACAGCCTTTCCCCGACTACGTCTGAGAGACCCCACGATGGCCAACACCACCCAGTACTACGGCACCGGCCGGCGCAAGACCTCCGTGGCGCGTGTCTTCCTCCGCCCCGGCTCCGGCAAGATTACCGTCAACAAGCGCGACATCGACATCTACTTCGAGCGCGAGAGCACCAAGCTGGTCCTCCGCTACCCGCTCGAGTTGACCGGCGATCTCTCCAGCTTCGACATCATCGTCAACGTCAGTGGCGGTGGAAAGTCCGGTCAGGCCGGCGCCATTCGTCTCGGCATTAGTCGGGCGTTGTGCGAAGTCAACCCGAACAACCGCTCGCTTCTGAAGGGCGCAGGTCTCCTGACTCGCGATGCTCGGAAGGTCGAACGGAAGAAGTATGGTCAGCCCGGCGCACGCAAGCGCTTCCAGTTCTCCAAGCGCTGATCAATTCTTCGTATCAAGCCCACACCCTCGCCCTCTCGGCGGGGGTGTCGCACTTGGATACTCGCTGAATTTTCGCTGACGTGTAGGATTCGAGCGCGGTCCGTTTTGACTACTGTTGTGGAGTGGTGATGCACAAGAAGTTCATCTTTGTGACCGGTGGGGTCTTGTCCTCCCTCGGGAAAGGCTTGAGTGGCGCTGCGATTGGTGCAGTGCTCGAAGCGAGGGGGCTCCGGGTCACGAACGTGAAGATGGACCCGTACATCAACGTCGACCCGGGCACGATGTCGCCGTTCCAGCACGGTGAGGTCTTCGTCACCGACGACGGCGCCGAGACCGACCTCGACCTCGGACACTACGATCGGTTC
>CAJWOS010000370.1 GCA_913044235.1 uncultured Pseudomonadota bacterium | reverse complement strand
CCTGTACGCCCGCTGTGGAGGGGTTGTCGATGCCGAGCGCAGCAAACCCCTCGGGGAAAGGAGCCTGCTCGAGCCGATTCGCCACCTCGTCGAGCAGCACACTGGAGTCGTACCGGAACGTGCCGCGCTTGAACGGAATGTCCTGCTCGCGAAGTTCCGCGTGGGTGGCAGCATCGATGCTGCCCATGTCGAGCATGCGGTCGAGCACATATCCAACACGGGTCTTGGCACGGCCACGTGCCTCAAGCCGCTGCTCTTCACTCGCACCCACGAAGGGATTGTACTTTGCGGGAGCCTTCACCAGGCCAGCGATGAAGGCACACTCGAGGACCGTTAGATTTTCGGGTGTCTTGTCGAAGAAGTAGCGTGCAGCGATGCCCAGTCCCCGCCCGTTGGCGCTGACATGGAACTGGTTGGCGTAGAACTCCAGAATCGTCCGCTTGTCGTAGTGCGCCTCGAGTCGGAGGGCGTTGACCAATTCTTCCCACTTGCTCCGGAAGCTCCGGTCCGGTCGATAAAACAGGTTTTTCGCTGTCTGCTGCGTGAGGGTGGAGCCACCAGCAACCACACGACCGGCTTTGATGTTCTGGATCATGGCTCGTGTGATGCCACGCCAGTCAAAGCCCGGATGATCGAAGAACCTCTGATCCTCCGCCGCCACGATGGCCTGCACCCAGGCTTCCGGAAGCTCGTCGGCATTGACGTAAATGCGGTGTTCCTGGGAAAAGAACACACCAATCGGGGTCTCTCCGTCGCGATACAAAACCGGCGATTCCTGCGAGATGACAGCCTGAATCGACGCCAACGAAATGTGTTCCCCCGGATCATCGACGACATGCCGCTGGTATAGGCACCCCGACAGCATCAAGGGCAGGACCACCCACGCCAAGGCAACACGAAACATGCGTCTCCAGCCGGTGTGCATGTTCATCATCGGCGCTCCGCTCGACGGGCGATCCCATCCACAAGGGTTGCAGCAAACGCCGAAAATGAGCGCTCCAGGGACCAGTCCTCCGCGGCCGCCCGACAGCGTGCAGCGAGTTCTCGATCCGCGACCGCTCGCCTGATGGCGTGAGCGAATGCAATTGCGTTGGTGGGTTCATCCACCACGAGCCACGGCATGGGGACAACCTCCGAAGCACCGTCGAGTCGAGTGGTGACGGGAGGAACAGCGCACGCCATCGCCTCCAGCACCACGTTGGCGGACGGGTCGTAGCGGGTGGGAAGGATGAGCGCACGAGCGCGTCGCACAACCGGCGCGATGTCGTCGACCGCGCCCAGAAATCGCACCTGAGATGCCACGCCGAGCTCCACCGCCAGGGACCGATAATGCGCCTCACGGCGGTCTCGACCGACCACCCTCAGCTCCCAGCCCGGTAGGTGAACCATCGCCGAAAGTGCGGTAGCCAAACCCTTCCGAGTAAACCCGTGCCCCACGAAGACCACGGCGTGATCACGCTCAGACTCTGCGAGCGGCGAGAAGCGCTCGAGATCCACACCATTCCGAACCACCACAACACTCTCGGATGAAGCACTCCCGTCTGCGATCACATCCCGACGGGCCAGCTCGCTGTTGACCACCACGGTGCCCGCGTCGCGCAGACCAGCCTGATCGAACCGGCGCTCTAACTGATCGGCCCATCTGGTTGCGCCGAGCCTGCTCATCCAGGCTGAGTGCGCCCCACCACCCGCGCGAAGCACATCGAACCCGGGTGCCCGCAAAAAACCCACACGCAGATTGGTGGTGGATGCCGTCCGGACGGCCAAGTTCGTGGCGAGCATCCGACCCACCCGACCACGCCCGGCCGGACGCAGTGCGCGCAGCAAAGCCCCATCGTCCGGCAGCTCGACCCGCTGACACCACACCTCGGGGCGAACATCGTGCTGTATCAGCCATCGAGCAAACCCATGGCAGTAGCGCTCCGTGCCCCCATGGGTGGACCATGCACGGACGAACAAGGAGACGCCGTGGAGACGGAGTGGGCCGAGGTCGAGTCGGGTCATTCCTCGGACTCCGTGGTGGTCGAGGGCGCATTCTGGCGCACCGAAACGAGCGCCCACTTCAGTGCCACATGCGCGGCCCCAACGAACGCGATCGCCACGCCCCTGGGCCCATCGAAGATCCCTCCCTTCCACACCAACGCCTTGCACAGATGCACCAGAGGGCGCAGTCCCCAGTCCCACCACCTCGCCGTACGGCCTGACCGCACCAGGAGGTCAGCCTGGAGCTGTGAGTACCGCGCAACAGTCCGTAGGTGATCCTCAAGTCCCCGGTAGGCGTGGTGTACAAGCGGGGTGTGCAAGCGCCCGACCAATCCTTCAGGACGCCAGCGATCGTGGGGATCCTGACCAGTCCACCGCCCCGCAGTCCGTCGAAACAGTCGACATCGCCGATCGGGTGACCACGCTCCCCATCGGATTGGGACTCCCTGCCACCAAGTTCGCCGGGGGACCGAGAACGCCACATGCACGCCCGGCGCATCCAGTTTGGACCGAATCTCCTCCGCCAATGCAGCCGGTATGCGCTCATCGGCATCGAGAGAAAAGATCCATTCATGACGGGCGTACGCCACTGCACGCTGCTTTTGCGCCACGAATCCGGGCCAGTCGGTCTCGACAACGCGAGCGCCTGCCCGCCGGCATGCCTCCGCCGTCCCATCGGTCGACGCGGACTCGAGCACCAACACCTCGTCTGCAAACGCGGCCGAAGCGATCGCATCCAGGATCCGATCCGCTTCATTCGAAGCGATGATCGTCACAGTGAGTGGAAGACGTCGACTCAAAGGTCTCCGGTGGGGTGAACGGGCGCGGGAGTTCAGGCTGGACATATGGCCAATCGCTCCCACCGACACCCTCGTGCAGTGCTCCCGGAGGGTTTTGGCTCTTGACCACTCCTCTGGCATGAGGTTACGCCCGGCGGGCCTCTGGCGACGTACCCAAGTGGTTAAGGGGCGGGTTTGCAAAACCTGTATTCACCGGTTCAAATCCGGTCGTCGCCTCTTCAGCGGGTCTCGATATTATCGAGGCCCGCTTTTTTTCTTGTGCGAAACGTTTCTCGACGGACCGCTGCCCTGGGCAGCCCAGTGAAAGCTCCTCCAACCTCGCGAACGGCGAAGCCCATGGTCCGACCACGCACGGACCTGCAGGCAACCCAGTCCGCTCTGCGCTCCCCCTTTCATCGACGACGCGCCCTCTCCACCCTGCGCCTCGGACACAGCGGCTCATCGCGCGTCGCGGAACCGCTCAAATCACAGGTATAGCGCAATTCCACATAGTCTTGACACAATGAGAGAGGGTCGGACTGGGCGTTCAACCACCCGCGCCCCGAACGGTCATCGTGGACCCTTCCAGCACCACAACCTTGGTACAGTCGGCTAGTGCAAATGGCTTTCCAACAGTACATTCCAGGCCAGTGACCACCACGGCGCGAACCACGTCACCGTCCGAGACCGGGCCATCGACTGCAAAGCTCTTTCCTTGCGCTGGCACGATCTGGCCCGGCGACATGACGCCACAAGAGCGCTTGGAGATCGGTACATAGCGAGCTTCTTTCTCGTCAAACCGCTGCCATACGACCCCACGACACGCAGGAATCATCAAGGACTTCGACTCCAGAGGCTCCACCCGCACGGTGGGAACGGCGGCGTCTGTGACGAGGACAACCTTCGCAGGGCCGGCCGCGAATGCGGTCGTGGGGATGCTTCCGAGCACCATCGCTACGATTGCTCCCAAAGGACCCAAATGCTGAAAACCTGCCATCGATGATGCTCCTATGCCTGCGAAGCCTGGGAAATGCGCGCTCGAAAGTGCGTACCGCAGTACCATTACATCACAGAACGCCTCGCGTTGGCACCGGTCGAGCGTGCAGCCATTTCGAGTCTGGTCCATGCTACCGCTGGCGACCAGACACCAACCGGTATACTCCGCCGGCCTCGGGTCGCGAGTGGCAACACACCTACGTGTGTGCCAACCACTCGCCAACCCAAACCCGACCCTGATCGTTCCGCACCCCGTTGGACTAATTTTGAACCCTTCTGCCTCTTTGGCTATTTGTTCCTGGAGTCGAATCTGATGCGCGCGCCTTGGAAGCTGCTGGCACCGGTTGTGGCCGCCGTCGCGCTCGCCGCGTCCACCTCTCCTGCTGAGGCTGGCACGAAGCCCGCCCGACAGGCCCTCGATGAACTCAACGAGGGCAAGAGCCGCTACAACGTGGTTCAAAACCGTTTCTTCCTCAAGGAAAACCGGTTTGAGGTGGCACCCGTCGGCGGGTACGTACCCAACAACCCCTTCGCAAAGCGGTATGTGGCTGGCCTGCTCACGGCCTACCACTTCAGCGAGACCTTCGCGGCGGAAGCTGCATTCCTCTACTCGCCCGACCTTGGCGAGGGGGACCTGAAGGATCTCACCCATACCCTCGTCGGCATCGCCCATGAAGGCAACTCCGAAGTCCAGTTCCAGCAGCCCGTCGACAAGATGGTGATGGGAGCGACCTTCGCTGCACGCTGGGCGCCCGTCTACGGGAAGATCAACATCCTCGGTGAGCGGGTCATCAACTTCGACACGTACCTCACTGCAGGCGCCGGGCTCCTCACCATCAAAGAGTACTACGCCACCTACGACGAATCGCTCGAAGGTCAGGCCGAGTATCCGACCGCCCTCGGTGATGCCGTCAACAAGTCGCGCGTTCCGGTCAACCTGGGCATCGGCATGGACTTCTTCCTGAGCAGCTCAATCGCCTTCAAGATCGACGCCCGAAGCTACATGTACTTCGACAAAAAGCCGCAGTACGACCCGACGCAGCCCGTCGACGAGTCTCGGCTCTACAACAATTTCATCGCGTCGGCTGGCGTCGGGATTTTCTTCCCACGCATGAAGACCCGCAACTACGACTTCTAAGCAGGCCTGAAAGGACCATCCCATGCATAAGTACGCACGGATCGGCGCAGCGCTCGCCTGGCTTTCCGTCTCGACAGCGGCGGTCGCTTCCGACGACGCGACTCCCACGATGCACGACCTCGACGGCGTCGCTCAAGATGACGACGACCTGTTCAGCGACCCCGACGACGAGCGGTCTGCCGTGGAAAGCGGCGAGATCGGAGACACCGTCGGCGCTCGCGATGAAGACGTCATCCTCGTCGACGACGAAGGCAAGAAAAAGACGGTCATCAAGACCATCCAGCGCAAGAACTTCATGAAGCTGGGCCGATTCGAGGCATCCCCGCATGCCGCGTTCGTCGCCAACGACCCCTTCCTCAACCGCTACATCGTGGGTACCGGCCTCGCCTACCACGTGACTGAGATCTTCGCGGTGGAAGGCACGTTCGACTTCGCGCCTGACCTTGGTGAAGGCGACTGGAAGCCACTCACCACCCAGCTCGTAAACGAAAACAGCGTGTCTCCGGACATCTCGAAGCTGACCATGTTCGGCTCCTTGACGTTTCAGTATTCGCCCATCTACGGCAAGCTCGCCATTGTGGGTCGAGACATCATCCTGTTCGACGTCTACGGCAACTTCGGCATGGGCTTCACGCGCACTACCGACGACCTTGAGGCCCTCCAGGCCACAGGCGAAGAGCGGGCCGAAGCCACCCAGTTCCAGACCCACCCCACCACCAACTTCGGGGGCGGTCTTCGCGTCATCTTCGGCGAAAATATCGCCGCACGCGTCGAGGCTCGGTCGATGGTCTACATCGAGACCGTCAACGCCACGACGCTTGAGATGAAGAACAACCTAATCATCCAAGCGGCTGCATCGTTCTTCTTCCCCAGCATGAAGAACTGAGCTTCTCACGCCCCGATCGCATCCGGAGCCATCCATGAGCCAAAACGGAACCGTCGCGGCCCTGCGTATCGCCGCCATTTCGTTCGTCAGCGCTATCGCATTCGCCGTCCCTCAAGCCGCCATGGCACTGTCCTGCGACGACATCATGTCCCTCGTAGAACACGGTGTTCCTGAAGGCGTCGTCGTCAATACCGTGAAGACGTCCGGTACGCTCTTCACAGCCGACGAAGTGCGGTGTCTCGCAGACCGCGGCGCACCTGCAGCTGTTGTCTCGACCGCCAAGGGTATGTCTTCTCAGGAAGATCCGGGAGCCGCCGCTCCTGTGCCCGTAGAGAAGGTAGAACCGCAAGGCAGCGAGCTCGACGTCGAGGACGAGTTCGAGTCTCGTGCAAAGGCGGGCGCCGCGCGCGAGCTTTCCGATGGCGAAGAACAGGCCGGTCGGGAGCCACCGAAGCTGAAGGAAGCGGTCGCTCAATATCAAGCCAAGAAGCCCCTGGCGGCATCCTTGATGCTGTTCGAGCTTCTGGAGTCGGAGAAGTACCCAGAGTACGAGCCGAAAATCAACTATTATCTCGGCCGCTCTCTCGAGATGCTCGAGATGTTCCACACGGCGCAGCATCACTACATGCAGGTCGTGCGGCGCCCCGAGAGCCAGTACTTCGCGTACGCGCTGCCCAAGATGGTGAAGATTTCCCGCATCACGGGCAACGACATCGAGCTCAAGCGTGTGGTCGCAAAGATTCCACCCGATGCGTACCCCCCTCGTGCCAAGTCCGACCTCTTCTACCTGCTCGGCGTCAAGGCCTACGGCAAGGACGACCTCTCGCGCGCCAGCAAGTACTTTGGGCAGGTCGCGCAGAACTCGCCGTACTATCTGAAGGCTGAGTACTACCGAGGCGTCATCTACAACCAGCAGGGCAAGCTGAAGAGCGCAGTGCGTTCCTTCCGCGACGTCTTCCGGCAGGAAATGGAAGTCGCCAACGATCCCCGTGCGATTGCAGAGGTGTCTGAGCTCAAGCAGCTTGCACTCCTCAACATCGCCCGGATTTACTACGGCATCGAGCGGTACGACGAGTCTGCGAACTACTACAACCTGGTCGACCACGACTCGCCCCACTGGCCCGAAGCGCTCTTCGAGCTCGGCTGGGACGTCTTCGCCGCGAACCTCGACGCGTGGGAGGGCGGCGCCGACCTCGCGACGCCCTTCGACCCCGCGCTGGGCTATTAAAGCGCTTCAAGCGAGGGGCAAGGTGCCGTCGCAGGATCCAGCGCGGTCCGATATGAGGGCTGCCCTGCTGCTGGCCGCGGCGGCGGCGGACTTCGTCTTCGTCGACTTCAACGAGACGCAGGGCCTGCGCCTGAACGGCGCGGCGGCGACGTCGGCCTGCGAGGAGGTCGAGGCGCGCAGCCACGAGGGCAAGAGCACGGAGCCGTGGGGGCGCGTGCTCGACGCGGGGACGGGGCGGCAGTCGCTCACGTGGATGCTCACGCTGCCGAACCTGCGGCGGTGGAGCGCCATCACGGCGGACGA
>CAJWOS010000369.1 GCA_913044235.1 uncultured Pseudomonadota bacterium | reverse complement strand
GCCCGCGCCTGCGTCAAGGTCGACGATGCGGTCGTGGGAATCGCCGAAGGTCTTGAGGCCGGCGCCTGGGCCATCGGGCTCTCGGCGTCCGGCAACGGGGTGGGCTTGAGCGAGGCGGCGCTGGCGGGCTTGCCGGCCGAAGACCGGGCCGCCCGTGTCGCGGCGTCGGCCAAGGCCTTGGCGGACGCCGGCGCGCACTATGTGGTCGAAACCATCGCCGAGCTGGGCCCCGCGCTGGCCCAGATCGAAGCGCGGATCGCGCGGGGCGAGCGGCCGTCCTAAAGCTTGCCGGCCTCGTCGATCAACTCGCGCAGCAGGGGGGTATAGCTGTCGAAGCTGGCGACCTCGGCGTCCAGATCCTTACCGGCCTCGTCATAGTCGCGAAGCCTTTGCGCCGCCACGGCGTAGGGATCGGCCAGGAAGACCTTGAGCTCGTCGGGACGCATCGGGCCGCCCTGTAGGACCAGACTCTGTTGGGAGGCGTAGCTAAGGCGGCTGGCATAGGCCGGATCCACCGCGACCCGGTAGCGCTTGGCCGCCACATGCAGGCCGACGGCCTGGGCCAGCTGGGGGCTGTGCTTGGCGACGGCGCGCAAGACGAACGCGGCGGCCTTCTTGTAGAAGCGGTTCTGTTGGCTTAGAGAGTAGACGAGCTGGGGCAAGATTTCGTGGGTGACCACGGACTCAGCGAGCTCGTCAGAATAATTGGCGAGGCGGCCGAGGGCGAGTGGGCCGACGGCCAGCTGGCCGAGGGGCTCTACCGGTGGGCCGACGGCGCCGAGTACGACCCCGACACTGCCTTGCAGTCGGGCCACGGCTACGTGGGCATGAAGGCCCGCCAGGTGGGCGGCACCATCACCGACCGCTTCATGGGCTGGCACCCCACCGCCTATGTGGGGATGTTTGGCATCTCCGACAACCCGCAAGACATCAGCCGCAAGTCGGGCACCCAAGTGCTCCACGCCAGTGCCGGCTACACGCTGCCCTTCGGACTGGGCTTCGCCGCCGGCTGGTGGCAGATGCGCGACACCGGTGCCACCGCCTTCGACCTCTCCACGCTCACCAACATCAACCCGCCGTTCGGCTACAGCCGCGAAGAATTCGCCGCACAAGAGCGCTTGGGCAAGGTGCTGGGCCAAGAGATCAACCTCGACATCAGCCAGCGGCTGTCGAAGAGCATGACCTTCACGGTCAACGGTGCCCTGTTCACTCCCGGCGAGTTCTACGAGCTGCCCATCGCGCGAGTGGCCGGTGACGCCCTCGGCGGCGAGCCGCAGAACGCCTGGGCCGTCAACGCCGGCACCCGCTTGAGGTTCTGATGGCGCGCATCCTTCCCATCGCTGCGGCGCTTGGCCTGCTTGTGGCCTGCGACAATGCCGATCCCTCGGAGGAGCTCACCCAGACCGTGGGCTACCGCTCGGGCGTGGGCGCCACGACTTCGGGCGAGCGTGGCAACATCAAGATCTCTGAAGTGCTGTGGTCGGGCAGTGTGTCGAATGACGGCACCTACGACCGCGAAGACGTCTTCGTTGAGCTCAAGAACGAGGGTGCGCTCCCCGTAAACGTGGAGAACTGGATCCTCGAGATCAGTGGCGCGCTCAACCTGGAGTGGCGGATTCCCGCTGGAAATACCGTCATCGCAGTGGGCGATCGCATCGTGGTGGCCCACAAGTCGAGTGGATGCTTTCCAGACGTGGACGTGGTGATGCCCGAGCTGCGCTTTCCCACGGGAGACTCCTTCCGCCTCACCCTGAGCGACTCCGACGAGCGCCTGATCGAGCCCATCGGCAGCCGCACCATGCCGCCCTTTGCGGGAGGCTACGACCTCGTGCGCAGTCGCTCGATGGAGCGCATCGAGATGATGTTTGGCGGCAACGGCTCTGAGCCCCAGGCGTGGCACTACTACACGCCGCTGCTCGACGACGACCAAGACGTTGAGAACAACGACCTGGTGGCCATCTCGTGCCGGGAAGGCACCCTGGCTTCACCCGGCCGTGCGAACTCTCCCGACTACTCCGGCGCCTTTGCCGCCGGCAACCTGGAGTGACGCCCATGCCTCGCTTCCTCCTGTGCATCGCACCTCTGGGCTGGATGGCCTGTGCGCCGCCCGACCCGGCCGAGGGCTTCACCAATGTGGAGCAGTTCCTCGACGCCGACGGCCCCACCACCAACGCTCGATACATCGAGCTGGCGAACAGTGCGGAGACCACCCTGCGGGTGGCGCTGAACACCATCGAAGACGAAGACCTCGCGAACGCCATCGTGGATGCCCACGACCGTGGCGTCGACGTGCGAGTGGTGACCGACTTCGACAACGCCGAAGCGCCAGGCGTGCTGGCAATGGCCGAGCGCGGCTTTGTGTGCCTCGGAGGCGACGAAGCCCTCCTGGCCCGCGCCAACGGTGAGGGAGCCCCCTGCACGCTCGCCGACGACGGCACCGAATACTTCGACTTTGCCAACAACCTGCCGGTCAGTGTGCCCTCCTCGTCGATCCACATGACCCACCACTTCGCAGTGGCGGACCGCGTGAACTTCGTGCGCTCCGACAAGGCCGGCGATGTGGGCAACGGCATCCGGCTTACCGTGGTTGGGCGTGGTGAAGACCTCGGCGACGATCTCTCCTGGGAGCACCAGCAGCTCTTCGGCGGCACCGATGCCTCCACGCTCACCGCATTTTCGTCGATGGCCAAGTCGAACACCGACAATCGGTGGATGTACCCCACCCAGACCCCCGTGGTGATGGAGATGTGGATGGGCCCGCAGGAGCGGGTGATCAAGCGCATCATCGACTCGGTGTATCGAGCGCGTGCCAACGTCTACATCCTCACCGACGACTTCGTGGACCCAAACCTCGCGCGGGCGCTCGAGCAAAAGGCGGTAGACGGCTTCGATGTGCGCGTGGTGGTCGGGCCAAACTTCGGTCAGATCCGCCCCGAGTTTTCCCGCACCTTCCGCGACCAGGAAAACATCGTCAAGTACCGCATCACCGACGACACCATCGACCATGTGCCCACAGTGGTGCTGGTCGACTCCACGCTCGACCGGGCGGGTATCCAGCAAATGGCCCAGGGCTACGTGCTCACCCACGACATGGTGCCCACCAACCGCTACTTCGGCAGCGGCGCGTCGCTGCAGATCTTGAGCGCCTGCGACCAGCTGATGGACGGCAACCTGCTGGCCTTTGACGACTTCCAGCACAGCGCCGAGTCGCCGTCGACCGAGATTGGCCAAATCTTCGACGTGATCGCCGCCCACATCGACATCGCGGAGGAGTACCCATGACCCCTCGCAGCCTCGCATGCACGCTCGCACTCACGGTGGCTCTGGCTCCCGGGTGCAACCCTCCGCCCGACCAGGCCGACATCGAGAACACCCGCGGTGGCGGCGTGGAGATCATGTTCAACGACCCTGGCACCCGGCGGGCGAACCTGTGGGATCCCGACGCCATCGACGTGATGATCGAGATGATCGACGGCGCTTCGGCATCCATCCACTTTGCGGTGATGGGCTTCTCCGAGCCCCGCGTGGTGGATGCCTTCATCCGTGCGTATGATCGCGGCATCGACATCCAGATGGTGGGCGATGCCGGCCACTTGTACAACAGTGGCTACAATCGGTTCATGGACCGCCACATCCCCATGCAGGTGGGCAACCTCAACCACATCATGCACGACAAGTTCATGGTGGTCGATGACCGCTTCGTGTTCTGTGGCACCGCCAACTGGACCCCCACCGACCTGATCCGCAACTCCAACAACTTCGTGATCATTGACTCTCCGGAGGTTGCTGCCGACTTCGAGACCGAATTCGAGCAAATGTTCAACGGGCTATTTGGCCACAACAAGCTCGAGCTCGACAATGGCCGCCGCTACCAGGTGGGCGACACCGAAGTGGAAGTGTGGTTCTCGCCCAACGAAGATGCCATGGGCCGCATCCGCGAGGTGCTCAACGAAGCCCAGGACAGCGTGCGGTTCACCATCTTTGCGTTCACCAAGAACGAGGTGGGTTCCGACTTCATCCGCCTCCAAGACATGTTCTACGAAAAGGACCTTGCAGACGGACTGGTGAGCTCGGAAGACGAGTGGGCCCTGCTGCACCCAAGCGAGCGTCGCACGGTGGCGGGCGCGGTCGACCAGTCGCAGTTGCACAGCAACGGCCAGTACCACGAGGTATATCGCCTGCTTGCTGCGGGTATCCCCATGCAGCTCGACGGCAACGACAACAGCCGCCAGCCGGGCGACTACCAAGCTGGTGGCGGCCGCCTGCACAGCAAGACCATGGTGCTCGACGCCAACGGCGACAACCCCACTGTGATCACCGGCTCGTTCAACTGGTCGGCCTCGGCCACCAGCTCCAACGACGAGTTCTTGCTCGTGATGCGGGGCGCCCGCGTGGCCAAGATGTACGACGAGTACTTTGACCGGCTGTACCTGGGCGGGCGCTCGATGGGCAACGACACCGTGGCCAACGGTGCGGTGGGTCCCGGCGACGTGATCATCAACGAAGTGATGTGGTACGGCGTGCACTCCGAAGACGAAGATGGCTTTGACGAGTTCATCGAGCTGAAGAACACCACGGACCGCGACATCGACCTATCGATGTGGCAGATCTCCAACGAGACCGACGTGGTGGTGGGCCTGCCCCCCGGATCATCGATTCCCGCCGGCGGCACCTTCCTGATCCTCGACCACGTCAACGAGCCCTATGTCGATGGGCGACCGCAAGACGAGTGGTCGGCCTACCTGTACGGCGACCTGGTGGTGAACTCCTTCAACGACAATCGGCAGCACCGGCTGTACTTGAAGGACGGCTCACTGGAGCTCATCCTCCGCGACCCGAGCGGCGTGGTGATGGATGTGGCAGGCGACGGCGGCGCGGCCTTCGCGGGTGGCCCCGACGGCACCGTGGTGCGCAGCATGGAGCGGAAGGCCGGTACCACCGACGGCTCGGATCCGAGCAGCTGGTACAGCTGCACGCTCGACCAGGGCACGGGCACGGTAAATCCCGACTTTGCCGATGAAATCATCGCCACACCACGGGCATCGAACTCACCGGAATGACGGCTTGATGGGTGCTTCGACTCGCATCGACACCCCTTGCTTCAATCTTTTGTGATCGATCATTTGCAGAAAACATCATGCGGGGGGTCAAGTCTGCAGGACCGAATTCCGTATCCGTGGGTGACCCGAGGAGTCACTCATGTACCGAACACAGATTCTCGCACTTGCAGCCACACTTTCCGCCTGCGGCACCACCACCGAGGCACCCAACACCACCGTGGAGCAGACCGTCTCCGGTCTTCGTCCCGGTGACAATGGAATCCTTCCCAACAAGCCTGGCGGCCCTGGTCAGCCGGACGACGAGAAGAGTGAGTTTACGTTCCTCAACCCTGGGCCCTACACTGCAGTCGTGGTCGGCGTGCGCCAGGCCGACGAGGACCGAACGGACCTGTACGAGGGTGCCGAGTTCTACTACGACCTCACACAGGCGCCTGAAGAAGACGCGGGCATCTACCGTCTCGACGGATTCGTGAAGATGTCTGGCGTCGACGGCAAGCTCCGAGGCAAGGGCTCCGAACTCGTCGAAGATCCCAAGAATGACTGCATCATGGTCACCCGGATGGCCGTGCAGGGCCGGGCACCCGCGACCGAAATGTTCCAGCTAATGGTTCGGGAACGCGTGGTCGTTGAGGGCGATGACTGTGAGTTCAGCGAGCTGGGCCCCGAGCGCAGCGAAGAGAACTTCTACCGCCTGCAGTTCAAGGCCGACTTCTGAGCCTTCGCGTCTCACACGCATACTGCTGGCCCCGCTTGGATGGATGCATCCGAGCGGGGCTTCGCTGTGTGGAAAAGGGTACGGCGCAGCCGTCCTGTCGGCACCGCACCTGAGCCTCCCAGCCACACTCGCATTGTCGCCGACCATCACCTTCTGTAGTCTCCCCACCTACGCGACTCACGGTACGGATCGGGAGACTCCATGCGCCCCCTGCTGCCCCTCACGCTGCTGCTGGCTGTGCCCCTGGTCGGGCCCGCCCACGCAAAGAAGCCCGATGCCCCCTCGGTGCCCACTGTGCCCGCTATCGAGGAAGTGGTCGCAGCCGAAGGCTTCGTGCCCACGCCCTCGCAGTCGGAGATTTACAAGCCTGGGGCCGTGCTCGTGCCGAATGGGCGTGGGGGACACGATGTGGTGGTGGAGTCCTGCGTCGATGTGGAGCCCTCGGTCTCCATCATGTCCCAGTCGAGCATCGCCACCACGCTGGCGGGTGGGGTGTCGGCGCGCCTGGGGATGGCTCGGGGTGCGGCGAGTGCGGGCGTGGAGAAGCGCCTGAGCTTCGTGGACCCCGAGCAGCGCACCATCTCTTTGGGACTGCTCGACGCCACAGATGCCTGCAGCCAGCAGGTGCAGAAGGCGGCTCGGTTCCAGGACCTTTCCGAAGCCATCGTGCTGCACGACGTGCTGGTGGCCATCATCAAGAACACGGTGTGCACAAAGGCGGATGCGTCGGGGGGCGTGGTCGCGCTGGGCAGTGTGGAGGCCTCGGCCTACTCGGAGTGTGTGCAGGAGAGCGATGGGCAGGTTCCTCTGGGGTTCAAGGCGGTGCCGCTAGACAAGGTTCTCGCGGTATCGGATGGAGTGGCCGCCATCGAGATCGGCCCCGTGATGGAGCGGGGGGAGGCCGAGGTTGAAGTGGGTGGCGACGTGGACTTCGCGGAGCTGGCCAGGCGCGCCGCCCAGGCCAAGGCGGTGCGCGAGGCCAAGGAAGCAGAGCTGGCGACCGAAGCAGAGCGGATCGCTGCCGAGCAGCAGGCGGCAGCGGAGGCCCTGAGCGCCGAGCGCGCCCGCCTCGAAGAGCAGGAGCGGGTGGCGGCTGCAGCCCTGGAGGCGGCCCAGCGAGAGCGGATCTCGGAGGCTCGAGACACGCTGCTCGCCAAGGCGGCCGCCGATCTGGCGCAGATCCAGCCCCTGCTGGACATGGCGCTGAGCGACGAGACCAAGGGCTGGGTGCCTGCAGCAGAGACGAGCATGGATGTGAGCTTACCGCCCATCATGCAAGCCCTCACCTCGGCCGCGCGTGCATCGTCGAAAGGAGACAAAAGTCTGGGAGTGCACCCAGCGGAAGATCTTCACCCGACAGATTTTGAGCAAATGTGGATTGACCTCGAGACCACATCTTCGCTGACGATGGAGCTCTTTGTGCTGCCGAGTCCCGACGCAATCAAGAGGTTTGCATTGGCCCGGAATTTTAGAGTCATCGCCTCTGGCATGCGCGGCGCGACGTTCAGCGCGTTCCTGGCGGCACAAACTCCTCGTAGGAGCGGAGGCACGTGCCTTTTCTTGGCTCAGCTTG
>CAJWOS010000368.1 GCA_913044235.1 uncultured Pseudomonadota bacterium | reverse complement strand
GGTCTCCAATCGGTGGTCCGGCAACATTCGCGAGCTCGAAAACGTGATGGAGCGGGCGGTCCTGTTGGCGCGAGACAGCGAGCTTGGACTTGCAGACTTCCCCGGCCTCGACGCCGGCCAGGTCGGCGACACGCCAAATCCAGAAGAGATGGGGCTCAAAGAGTATGTGCGCATCTACACCACACAGCTAGAGCGGGCTCGAATCCAACGCGTGCTCGAACAGTCCGCTGGCAATGTGACGCACGCTTCAAAAAGACTCGGGATCTCGCGGAAGAGCTTGCAGATGAAGATGAAGGAGTATGGGCTGCGCGACGAATCCCGCTGACATGCACCACCACGCTCCACAACTGCGCCACCAAAGCCCGCGCCGGGCCATGAGCCGGAGCGCGCCATACCCGTTACGCGTGTGCGTCCTCTTGACCCTGCCAGAGCCCCCCCGTAGGCTTTCCGCCTGAGGTGTGCCCCCATGGCTCTTCCGCTGCCGCTCTCCATCGCTGCCCTCACGGTGGTGCTTTCATCCGAAGCACAGGCCGCCGATGCCACACGGTTTCCGCCGGCGCTCCGGGGTGACTTTGAAATTCAGTACGACGTGGGAGGCGAGACGGGTCGCCTCCTCGAAGACGATGTCGAGGTCGGCCGCCGGCGCCTGACTTCCCACGCGATCACCTACACCGGTACGTTCAGTCCGGTGACGGGTCTCGCGATGTACGTCGGGCTGCCGCACCTCGTCAGCGACCGCGTTCGGTTCACCGATGCACAGGAAATGGCCTACGATCCCCGACTTGAAAACGGCACAATGGTGGGCACCGCGTCGCTCCCTGACCGAGACGCCGAGCGCGGGACCGGCATGGGGGGCGTGTGGATCGGCTTGAAGGGTGCCCCGATGCATCGGGATCTGTACACCCGACGAAACGACCGCGTGAGCTGGGTGCTCGACGCGGGCTACCGCTTCCGTGATGAGACCAACTTCTGGAGCTACGGGCCTCGTGGGAAGCGAGGCGCTGGAGCCGGTGCGCCCGCATTTCGATTCCAGGCGGCGGCCTCGACCAAGCATCGGATTGCCGAGCCATACCTCCAGGCGACGCTGCTTCGCTCCGGGCGCATCACGATGGATGTGGTCGATCAGAACGACCAGGTTGTGGCTTCAGGTGTAGAGTTTCGCCCGGCGAGTACGGTCGATGGCGTGCTCGGGGTCCAGTACACCGTGGCCGAGTATGGCCAGGGAGCCATGGTCGCCGTCGATATGCACAGCTACTTCGGGTACTCCACCTGGCAGGACATCCCGAGTGGCCTGATGCTCCCAAGCGTGCTCGACTCCTCCGCACAGCTCCCGGCCACAATGTCGGAGGCCACTCGCATCGGGGTTGGCGGTGGCGTGAACTACCGCTTCATCGAGTATCTTCAGCTCAATGTGCGGGGCAATATTGGCGTCAACTCGGGTGGGCGGGTGGAGCACTTCTACCCCGTGTCCATGGGGCTCGGCGCGTTGGAATGGTCGGTGCAGACGACCTTGCAGTTCAAGATTCGAGATCTACTCTGGGCGGGTACTCAGCCAGCATCGAACGACCAGCCGTTTATCGACCCGCCAGAAGACGACCTCCCCGAGGCAGAGTGAGGAACATCTGCTGGGTTCAGAACGGGTCGAGCCACCACTGAAGCACATCATGAGCGTCGACCTCTACGAGCCAAAAGGAAGTCTCCTCCCAGTCTTCCACAGGCTGCGCCACCATCCAAGCCCGGGCGGCGGAACGGAGTCGACGCACCTGTGCGGGAGAAACGGGGTCCGCGTCGGCATGGACTCGCTGTTTGACCTCGACAAAGCGAACCACTACCCCCGAGCGCACGACAAGGTCCAGCTCCCCTCCCCCACCACGCCAATTGCGGGCCAGTACGGTCCACCCTTTCGCGCCCAGCTGCTCTGCGACGAGGGCCTCCGCTTCGATTCCCCGTTGTCGGGCGTCGAGTCGGGCTGGGTCGGCGCCCGCCTCCGAACCCCACCGGGTGCTGGATTTGGGTGACATGGAGTCGTCCTCCCCTCTTCAGGGCTTGGCAACGGTGCGGGGAACAAAAACGCAAAACAGGCCGGTACGCTGTACCGGCCCGTCTTCGGCATCAGGAGCCGAGCGCCTGCTCTGCAGGCTACTCTGCGCCGTGCTTTGCAGCGAGACGCTCGCGACGACGACGACCCTTGCGACGACGCTTCGGCTTGTCGGCAGCCGACTGGTCGGTCGGAGGACGCCACCCGCGGATGGGCTTGAGGCGAGCCGCCTTTCCGGAGAGGCCGCGGAGATAGTACAGCTTCGCTCGGCGAACCTTGTGCCGACCGGTGACTTCCACCTTCTCGAGCCATGGGCTGAACAGGGGGAAGATGCGCTCGACACCCATCCCGTGCGAGACCTTGCGGACCGTGATCGTGGTCCGAGGGCCGCCGCGCTTGAGTGCGATGACGGTGCCTTCGAAAATCTGCGTCCGAGCCTTGTCGCCTTCCTTGATGCGAACGTGCACGCGCACGGTGTCGCCGGGGCGAATATCGATCTTGAAGTTCTTGGCGAAGAGCTCTTGCTCGAGCTGGGCGATGGTGGCCATGGTTCCTCGAAAGCTGTGGAGACAGCGCGTAGAAGGGAAGCTACCGCGGCTCGCCCGGGTGGGACGATGGTTGTCCGGTGGGACAACGGTTGCCCGGTAGGGCGAAAATGCAAATAGCGGAAGCGAAGCAGGAGCGCGGAGGGTTGCCGTTGGCTTCCCTGATCGCACAGAAGTGCGGAGCCGTGCTCCTCGGCCCCACTGCGGAGGCCGAAAGTAGACTACCTGCTGCTGATTCGACCCTGCTGAAGACTCTTCCCTGCAGGGCCGCATACAGCGGTGTCGACTCGGACTCGCCGCAGCATGGCGAGACGACGCAGGCTATTCGGATGGGGCGGCCATGTCAACGACGCCGGCAGGCTCTTTCTGACGGGTTGATGGATTGCTCACTTCCTTACGAGCGTATTCTGCCCAAAGATCTGGCCGAACGGCCTGAGTCAGCGCTTCGGACTGGGCTTTCCGCCAGGCCGCGATTCGAGCATGGTGCCCGGATCGGAGGACCTCGGGTACCGACCAGTCCCGGTACTCAAATGGCCGGGTGTAGGCCGGGGCCTCCAAGAGGCCATGCTCAAACGATTCCTCTTCAAGCGAACCCGCATTGCCGAGCACCCCTGGGACCAGACGAGCGACCGCGTCGCAGATCACCACAGCAGCGAGCTCCCCACCCGTCAATACGTAATCGCCAATCGAAAGCACCTCATCCACGAGATGCGCTGCGACCCGGCCATCCACCCCTTCGTAGTGGCCACAGACCAATACTACGTGGGGCTTGGCGGCCAGTCGACGTGCATCCGCCTGCCGAAATGGCCGCCCCGTTGGAGCCATCAGCACCACATGGCTCGTGGGCTGCCATACCTCCTGCAAGGCCTCGTCGATCACGTCCACACGCATCACCATCCCGCTGCCACCGCCATAGGGGGTGTCGTCCACAACACGGTGACGGCCACGGCCATGGTCCCGAATGTCATGCACGCCAAACGACACGTGGCCCGCGGATGCGGCGCGCCCCAGGATGCTGTGCTCGAGGGGCGGACGACAAATGCCGGGGAACAAAGTGAGGATGTCGAATCGCACGGAAACTCCCAGGACAGGGATCGTGTTCAGTCGCCGTCTTCGAGACGCAAAACCGCACCGTCTGCCACCACCACCCGGCCCCCAGGCTCAACCTCAATCAGGTCAACCGCGCGGGCATGTACCCAGACTTCACCCTCGTCCCCTCGAATCACCCACGTGTCCATACCCGGGCCGCTCACGATGTCTCGGAGGACGCCAAGCGCGGTGCCTGACTCCGTTTCAACGGGAGTTCCGAGTAGATCTCGGTGATACCACTCACCATCCGCTTCCTGCGGCAGCTCGTCTTCCGGCAAGACCAGCTCGTGCCCTTTCAAGGCAGTGGCGTCTTCCGGCGTCGTGACACCGTCAATTCTCGCAAGGATTCGGCGCCCACTTCCGGGGCGTGTCTCGATGCCGCGCTCGGTACGAGAACCGTCCGGGGCAACGAGGGCCACGACAAAACGCAAGCCAACCAGCTCAGAGTCGGGATTGTACAGAAACAGACGCACGTCGCCGCGAAGGCCGAACACACCGTTGACGTATCCCAGTCGGACGTCAGGGGGTGAAAAGCGGCCATCGCGGCGAGGGCGCATCGAGGGACCCGACAAGATCTACTCTTCGAGCGACGTGCTGCCGGTCTCGATCAAATCAACGACAGGTTTCACCGAGCCACCAGAAGCAGCAACGACCTGCTGGATCGCCTGGAAGTTGGCGCCCTCAGGACCACGCACGCGCTCGTAGTCACTGTCGTTCACCCGCACTTCGAGGAGTGTGGATGCCGAGCCCTCGACCACGTTGATCGAGAGGTCTTCGGGGTGCTCAAGGTAGGGCTTTACGAGGAACTCGACCAGATTCTTCACGATGCTTCCTCAGCACCTTCGTTCCCACCCCGTGCGCGCTTTATCAGGCCGGTCACAGTGTCGGAAGGAGAAGCACCTACACCCAACCAGTAATCGACACGTTCAAGGTCAATCTTGATTTCGGGTGGGTTGAGCATCGGGTTGTAGTGCCCGATGGATTCAATGAACCGTCCGTCGCGAGGGGCGCGAGAGTCGGCAGCAACGATACGGTAGAAGGGCTGCTTTTTGCGGCCCATGCGGGTCAGCCGGAGGCGAACCATGGCTTGTATTCTCCTGGGAAGCCGGGCGGCTCCCTCACTGGGATTCGGGGCGATGGAAAACCATCGAGAAGTCTTAAATTTCCGTGGCTTGAACGGCCTTGCGACTGGTGTAGGACCCACGAGTTGGTGGGGGCACTGCATCCGGTCGCTGATGGACGCTTCGATGCACTCAGGGCCTGTTTTGCGAGTGGGCGCAGAACATGACCTGGGGTGCAGCCCGAAGGTCAGACACTCACGAGAGGGACACTCACAAGAGCCTACGGTCCGTAGCGGCGGCCGTGCATAACCGATCGTTTCAGTCTTGCCCGCATCTTTCCCGTCATGGCGGAAGCTCCAGCACCAATCGGTCTCCCTCTACCGTCCACCCTGCCTGCCGTAGAAGCCCGACGCATCCATCGTCGGAGACCGGTTCTCCATTGACCTGGCGCGCGCGGACCGACCCGGACCGACTGCGTTGAAGGTGCTGAACCAGCGCCTGCGTGGCACGGTGTAGCGCCTCGGGCTTTCTCGGGTCGGGCCATGCAGAAATCCGACCGCGCCCCTTCCCCAGCAGCAAGCGGGCATGCCCATCTACCAAGACCACCAGGGCACCGACCTCACGCCGTGGATTCCCTCCGCGCGGTGGCCACTGGAGCGGTCCTCCATACGGATTGGCCGGGTCTGTCGCCGCCATCACCATCACTCCTTCATGATCCCTCGCTGCTCGGAGGCGGTCGACAGCCCCCGGCAACGCAAACTGGGCGCCCCCGAGTCCAGCGACGAACCAGCCCCGCCGTACCTGGCCGAGCTCCTCCATGTCGCGGAGCACCGGGTAGATTCCGGTGAATCCCCCTGGGATGCCTTCGCTGGTCGCCAGCTCCCGCCCGACCACACCATACCGCTCCAAAAGAGCGACAGCACGAGCGTGTACCCGCTCCGTGTCGACCACGTCGGGATCGTTCAACCACAGTCGGGTGCTCCACCAGCGTCCGCCGACCGAGCGGGTTGCGCCGCGAGTCAGCCCCCGACTCCCAGGCCGCGCCCACCGACCGCGACGCGCTGTCGCTCGACGCTTTTTGGGACTCACGAGCTGGCGAAGGGGGCCCGGCGTGTCGTTGGACACCCACCCACTCCAGACAAGCCCCCAAAGGGCCTCCTCGATCGCCTCCCGTGTGTGCTGCCCCCGAAACGCCCCCACAATCTCCACGAGAAAGGAGGCGCCACGAGTCTCCAGGTGGTTGAGCAAAGCGCTCTCCAAGGGATCTCGATCTGCGCCTGATGCCTCCGCGGCACCGCCCCCGAGGAGCGCGAGATTTTCTCGACGCACGAAGCGAACGCGACCATTCTTCGGCCCGATCGAGCCAGCGCCTATCCACACCCACTCTCCGCCAGAGCACAAGCTATCGAGCGCGGAGCCGCTGTAGCCTCGCACACGTGCTGGCAAAATGTGGGCCTCGAGTTCCGACCATGGGAGCGCACAGCCCTCCAGTTGGCCCAGCACTTCAGCCAGACGGACAACACCACCTTGCTCCGGGCGGTCGCTCGCGCCCTGCCATAACGGCAAAAAGGACGCGAGAGTGGCCGTATCGACCGGCTCCACCATCCCCCGAAGGCGAGCCAGCGCGCCGCGCTTCAATCGGCGAAACACCTCGCGATCACACAACTGCCCGGCAGCGGGACCGTCCACGACCAAGCCACGCTCCTGCAAGCGGCGAAGCACCGGAGTGATTGCACCGGGCCCCGTTCCGAACCGAGTGGCCACCTCACCAGCGGTGAACCATGTGTGGGTGCGTGCAAACCGGGCCACGAGACCTTCCAGCGCATCTGGCACCACGACCAAGAGCCGATGGGACAGTCCGGGGGGCGGCACCACGCCAAGCGCATCTCGGTACCGCGCAACGTCCGTGGAGACGACCCACCGGGACTCTCCCTTGATGCGCACCGCAACCACACGCGACTGCTCTGCGAGCCGATCGAGCCACGCGTCGACGGGCGCTCCAGGCTCGCTTCGTGCCCGGATTTCCTCCGTGGTGAGATCGCCGATCGTGCGCAACACATCTTCCAAGCCGTCGAGATGCCGGATGGGGCGCTCGGGGTCGGTTCGCTGCAGCCATGCATCCACATCGGCAACCACTTCTGCGGGGATCACTTCTAAGAGGGCATCCTCCCCCAAGAGCTCCCGCAGCAGGTTTCGATCCACCGAGAGCGCCGCCACCTTCCGTTCGGCAAGGGGCGCATCCCCTTCGTACAGCCAGTTGGCGACAAAGGCGTACACCAGCGACCGGGCAAACGGGGATGGCGCATCCGTTTCCACTTCGACCACGCGAACCTTCCGCGCCTCGACATCGCCCATCAGAGACACCAGCGCCGGCAAGTCGAAGATGTCTTGAAGACACTCTCGGTACGCCTCGAGCACAATCGGGAAGCTGGGAAGCCGAGACGCCGAAGCAAGCAGGCTTTGTGCACGCATGCGCTGCAGCCAGAGCGGCGTGCGCTTTCCGGGCTTCCGACGTGGCAGCAGCAGCGCTCGACCCGCGGCCTCTCGAAAGCTGGACGCAAACACTGCCGAACGCTCCAGCTGACTCAAGACACGCTCTTCTATCTCTTCGGGTGATGGAAACAGCGTG